>JAUZEM010000235.1 GCA_030839005.1 Actinomycetota bacterium
GATGCGAGGGCGAACGCCCGACGTGCTCCTCCTGGACGTCCACATGCCCGACGTCGACGGCCTCGCGATGCTGCGTTCCATGTCCGTTGACGGCCGACCGCGATCGGCGACGAGCGTCCTCGCCGTGTCCGGCGACGCGTCGCCCGAAGTTCGCCGATCAATGCTGCTTCACGGCGCCGAGGACTTCGTGGTGCGACCGTGCAGCGGCGCCGAGCTGGTCGACCGCGTGCGCCGGCTCGCGTGCCGCACCCGGTCGCTCAACAGTGCGCTCGAACGGCTGAGTCTCCTCGATGGGCTCGTTCGCAACCCCGACCGGCACCGATGCCGCCGCGGACGAGAGAACTGATCACGTCGCGTTGCGCTCCTCGGCCGTTGCGCGGCGGACCATGATGCGGCACCAGGCGCCGAGGTAGATCCGTTCTCCGTCCGCGAGCTCGTGGCGCTCGTGGGGTGCGAGCGGCGTCGTGGGGAGCGCGTCGCCCGGGTTACCGACGAAGGTGCCATTGGTGGAGCCGAGGTCCTCGACGTACCAGCGGTCGTGGTCGAACGTCAGCTCCGCGTGGCGATGGGACACCGATCCGTCCGCCGAGCAGTCGATCTGGGGCACGACGTTGTGGCTCTTGGAGCGACGACCGATCAGCGCGCTCGTGCCCGCCAGCGGCACGACCGTAGGCGCGCCGCTCGTCGCGCAACCACCCGCTGCCTCTTGCGCGGCGAACCAGTCGGGGTCGACCCAGAGCTCGGCCACCCAGGCCGCCCCGGTCAGCGTCGTGGGGTGCGACGCGCCGGGCGCCGGCGCGGCGGCGGTCGGAAGCTGGCCCGTCGTGAAGTCGTAACCGCAACCTTCACAGAACAACGCGTCGGGGAGATTTTCGTCGCCGCAGTGCGGACACGCTTGCAGCGGCGCGGACGTCGTCGGCGGGTCCAATGTCAACGACGACGCCGCGGGGCTCCCGGCGGGCGGGGCCGCACCCGACCCCGACGGGGATGCACCCACGGGCGCGGCATTGATCGGCTCGCCGCACACGTCGCAGAAGTCGTCGGTACTAGAGGTGTGGCCGTTCGAACATTGAGCCGTCATCGCTTCACCCGAGTCGTCTTGGTCGAGCTGGTGTCGAGCGCCATCTCGTCGAGCTTGGACACATCACGCTTGAGGCGGACCGTTCCGGTGTCGGCGTCGGCGATGTCGACGACACGCTTCAACTTGTTCGTTGCCTCCTCGTCGCCCGTTTCGGCGGCAAGCTTGGCCGCGCGTCCGAGCTTCAACGTGGCGGTCGTGTCGTCACCGGCCGCCTTCGCCGCGAGGCCTTCCTGGATCGCGTCGGCGAGCTCGGCCTGGCCGGTGTAGTGCGCGACGGCCGGATTGATGCGCGTCGTGAGCGTCGAGTCGTCGGACCATGTCGCGCGCACGAGCCCCTGCGCGACGACTTCACCCGCGACGATCAGTTGGACGCGCGCGGCAAGCTGCTCGGAACCGAGCGGCTTCGCCGGGACGCGTACGGCGACGTGATAGTCGCGCGACTCGTCACTCCACGAGCCGGTCGGGAACTCGCGCACCAGCGCGGAAACAGAGGTCGAACGGCTGGTGAGGTCCTCGATCGCGGGCGCGACCTGGCGAACGAAGAGAACCTCGGCACCTTGCGGAGCCCAGATCCGCAGCTTCGCGTCGGCCACCCCGCGAGCCATCGACGCCTGCATCATTTGGCGGAAGTCCTCGGCCATCTTCTCCGGCTCGGCGATGATGTCGACCGAACCGAGCAGGGCCGAGGAGATGCCGCGCAGCTCGTTGACGTCCCAGTCGGCGCCGACGCCCCGGCAGTCACACTGGAACAATCCGGTGGCGGCTTGCACGGCCGCATGCAGGTCTCCGGGCGCCTCGGTCTCGTTGCGACCGTCGGTAAGGAGGATCGCGTGAGACTGGGCGGCTTCCACCGATCCGAACAATGCGATCGCAGCACGCAGCCAGCTGCCGATGGCCGTGCCGCCCGAAGGTTCCAGATGGCGGACGGCCTCTTCGGCCTGGCTCCGGGTGATCTCCGTGGCGCGCACCATCCCTCCGCGCGGCGGGAATGCCGACATTGCCTTGTGGTTGCCTGCGACCACGGCGAACCAGGTCCCGTCGACAATGTCGCCGACCGCCTCCGCCGCGGCCTTGCGGACCGCGGCGATCTTGGCGTGGGGCTGAGACATCGAGCCGGACGTGTCGACGATGATCACCTCGGCCGCGTCGCCCGACTGGCCCGCCGCACCTGCCCCGGTGCAGCCGACCGAGACGATTGCGTGCACGTCGGTCGCATCCGCCGCGAGGTATTCGTTCTCGAAGACTTCGGCGGTCCAGGTAGCCATCAGCTGCTCCTTGTCGGTGAAGCGACGCCGGCACGCGCCAGCGCGGCCGTGATGTTGTCGTGGCCGCCTTGCGCGTTCGCCCAGTCCACGAGGGCGGCGGCGGTCGCGAGCGGCTCGCCGTGCACCGGGGCGGCCTGTGCGTGCAAGAGGTCGCGAAGGTCGGAGGCCCCGGAGCAGTAGTTCCAGAGCCCGTCGGTGCATACCAGCACCCAACCGGGGACGCTCAACGTCGCCGACGTGAACGAGGGGTCGCCGCCGGGGCTGTCGACCCCGAGCCAGCGGGTGATGGCGTGCGCGCGCGGGTCGGCTTCCGCGACCTCGCGGGTGGCGCCGTGCGCGATCTCTCCGCTCGCCCACGAATCGTCGACCGAGAGCTGCGTCGCGGTGCCGTCGTCACCGAACCAATACGCCCGACTGTCACCGACCCAGGCGACGGCGACGAGCGGTCCGTCTATCAGCGCGGCTACGAACGTGCACGACGGTGGGTTCTCACTGCTGCCGACGTGCGCGGCGGCGTCCGTCGCCGCGGTCTGGGCGGCCAGCGTCGCGGCGGTGAGCTCGGCCTGCCAATGCTCGATGCGTTCGGAGGGCGAGCCCGTCGCGGGGCCGGACGCGGCGACCAGTGCATCGCACGCGGCACGCGCGGCCGCGAGGGCGGCGACGTCGCTATCGGTCGCGCTCGTCACGCCGTCGCAGACGACCAGCACGGTGCGATCGTCCGAAGCCGCGACCGCGACGGCGTCCTCGTTACGAGGATGGTGCAGCCCCCGGTCGCAGACGGCGGCGACGTGGCTCGCCGGTTGCTCGGTGAAGTGATCGCGCTCGCTCGCCCCGCGCAGTCCGCACGTCGTGCACCAACCGTCGGCGTCGATCACGCCGCCGCATGTGCAGCGGAGTCCCTCGCCGCCCATCGACTCGGTCGGTGCCGACTGCTCGACCTGCGAACGCGGCGGCGCGCGCAGCTGCGTCCCGAGCTCCGCGTCCGGGCTTGGTGTGGCGGCGTCGGCCGCGCCGGCCGCGCCCAGCTCGGCACCACACGACTCGCAGAACTGATCGGCGGCGCCCACGGGGTCACCGCATTTGGGACAGACCACGTGCACAACGGCTTCGTGCACAACGGCTTCGGGCACAACGGCTTCGGGGCTCACACCAACGTCCGTGGTCGCACCGCGTTGGCCTCGTCGACGAGCTTGATGCGCAGGCTGCGATCCGAGGTCAGCACCGCGAGCTCCCGGTAGGCGTGTTCCGCCGCGGCGCGCAGGTCGGGTTCGGTCGCCTTCACGTTCGCGACGCGCGTCGACGGTTGCTCGCCGTTCCGTCGAACCTCGGACAGTGCCGCGGTGAGGATGGCGACGAGCGCGACCTGGCGCTCGCGCGGGTCGATCGCCAAGTTCTCGATGCTCGCCGCCGCGGCGGCGAAATCGGCGAGACCGTGACCAGGCCCGGTGAGCAGCTCGGCGCGGCGACGCCGGGCGGCGACGTACGCGCCACTGGTCGGCGCGACCAGATCGAGCGCGTTGAGACTGGCTGCGATGTCGCCGCGTTTCTCGCGCGTGCGGGCGAGGCCGAACGCCGCCGGGGCGACGTAGTTCGCGTCGGTGGCGGCGCACACCGCATACAGATACTCGGCGACGTCGTCGGCGCCGCCCTTCTCGCAGGCGATGGCCAACGCGAGCTTCGGAGCAAGTTCGCCCGGGACTTGGCCGAGAACCGTGTTGAACGCGGTCTGGGCGGCACCGAAGTCGGCGCGCGCCAGCGCTGCCAGGCCGGCGATCCACACCGCGCGCCACTCCCACGGGTTCTCCGTGAGGATGTTGTCGATGAGCGCGTCGGCCTGCGGGAAGAATCCCGCGTCGACTGCAGCTCGGGCCTGGGCGAGTTGCACCTCGACGGTCTGCGCCGGTGCCTGCTCGAGCACGCGCAGGAGTTGCTCGCCGGCGCGGAGCGAGACACCCGCGAGCCAGGCCGCCGACGGATCGGCGCGGTCGACCCGGAGCGCCGGCAGGTTGGTCCAGTCGAGGTCGGCACCCGCCGCGGTCGGCGAGCCGAAAAGGGCGGAAGGGCTGGAGTGCGCGGCGGCCGAGTCCCCCGCCTGGACCGCGACCGTCTCGCGCAAGATGCCGATCAGCTGATCGCGAAGCTCGTCAGACGACTGGAACCGGTCGTCGGGATTCGGCGCGGTGGCCTTGAGCAACGCGCGATACAACGAATCGTGGTTCTGGAACAGCGGGGTATCCGCGACGGGCGGCAACGTCGAGACGAACGTGCTCTGGTACCCGCGGAACTCCATGGCGAGAACGGCCAGCGTGCGGCCGATGGTGAAGATGTCGCTCGCGACGCTCGGCCCTACGTCGGCGACCTCGGGCGCTTGGAACCCCGTCGTTCCGTAGATCGCGCTCTGCTCGTCGTCGACCCTGCGCACCCCGCCGAGGTCGATGAGCTTGAGCGCGTCGCCGGCCTGGATGACGTTGTCGGGCTTGAAGTCGCAGTACAGCAGACCCTGTGAGTGCAGGTAGCCGAAGGCAGGAAGGATGTCGACGATGTACGCGATCGCCTGGTCGACGGGAAACGGGTCGTACTTGCCGCCGTTGGCGACCATGCGGTCCTTGAGGATCTGCTTGAGCGACCGGCCGCCGACGTATTCCATGACGATGTAGCCCGCGCCCTCGTGACTCGCGAAGTTATAGATCTCCAGGATGAGCGGATACTGCACTTGAGCGAGGAATTGTCGTTCGGTGATCGCGGCCTCATACGCGTCCTTGTCTCCGGTGTTCAAGAGACCCTTGAGGACGACGTAGCGGTCCGAGACATTGCGGTCCCGCGCGAGATAGATCCAGCCGAGCCCACCGTGCGCAATGCACCCGACGACTTCGTACTGGCCACCGACGATCTCGCCGGGTTGAAGCTTCGGGGCGAACGAGTACGCCGTCCGGCACCTCGGGCAGAAACCCTCGGTGCGACCGGGCTTGCCCTGCTGCGACCGGCCGACCGGCGCGCCGCACGACGAACAGAAGCGCTTCTCTTCCGGAACCTCGGGATGCGCGAGCACCACCGAGCGCGGATCGGGCACCGGAGCCGACGGAACGGTGGTGATACCGGCGCCGAGGTGCTGGGTCCGGCTGCCGGAAACGTGGAGGCGGCGCGTCGGGCGGGTCGAGCTGCGCCGGGCCGAACCGATCGGGGTGCTGGAGAGCTTCGTCGAGATACCCGAGCTGCGGACACTCGTCGATCCGCTCGTGGCGCTCGACCCGCTCGCGCTCGTCGGCCCGGAGCCGACCGCGCGCGCGGGCGCACCGCAAACGTTGCAGTAGCCGTCCTCGATCTCGCCGGAGCAGCCGGGCTCGTGGCAATGATTATCGGTGACGATCGGATCGTCGGTCACGATCGCTCCTTCGTTCACGCGGTGGGCTTCGGTGCGGCAGGCGTCGGCGTCGTGTCGGTTCTGGTGGGCTCCGGCACCGTATCGGCGCCGACGGCGACACGTACGGCGTGTTGATACTCCGCGACCAGCGATCGCGCGATCGTGAGATCGCACGGCGCCGACCACAGTGCTTCGTGCGCGGGCCGGTACCGGTCTTCCAGCGCGGCGTCCTCGGCGAGGCCCTTGGTCGCGGCGCGATCATGGTACGCGCCGAGCAGTCCTCTCAGATCCTCCCGCTCCTGTAGTGGCGCGGCGAAGCGTTCCCGGGCCGTGCCGAGCGCCGCGGCACAGCGTCCGATCTTCTCCGCGTAGCGGGCGAGCTCGCGGCGCTCCGCGTCCCACTCGCGCGCGTCGCTTCCCACGGCCGGCGCGGGTGGCGACCCCAACTGCGCGACGGATGGGATCCCGAGGCGCGGTGCGTTCGCGATCTTCGCGCGGCACCGGTGCGCGAGCTCTTCGACCACACCTTCGAGCTTCGTCAGGTCGTCGTAGCGGCGGCGCAGCTCGATCTCCTGGAACGTCACGTCCGCGCGCAGGCTCGCCGCTTTGATCAGGTCGCGTTCGATGATCGCAGTCTCCTCGTCGACGCGTTCGACCGTCGCCGCGATCACTTTTGGATCGGAACCTGCCATCGCGGCGTCCAGCTCTGCGGCGAGCTCGTCGAGCCGCGTGCTCGGGATTCGGAGCGCGCCGGCCTGGTGGCGACAGCGCTCGAGCGCGGCGCGCAGCGGAGCGATGCGCGCCGCCGCGCCCGAGCCGGCGATCGCGTCGCGCGCGAGCACACTCACGAGCCGATCCTGGAGGGCAGCCGCGAGCGTGCATGCCTCGGGGAGAGTGAACGCCGACGGTGCGCCGAGGGGATCCGCGAGCCGGCCCCAGATCAGCGTCGCGATCGTCGCGAGCTGGTCGGGTCCGACGCGACCGCTGTCCCAGACCGTCACCAACTCCAGGCGGCGCGCGTCGATGGAGTGCCACAGCGACATCGCCAAGACGATGTCGTGGGTGTACGCGCCGGGGTCGTGCGCCACTTGGGCGTTCGCGTCGAGTGCTCCGAGCGCGTCTCGCAGCGCGGAGCACCACCGTCCCAAGGCGTCGAGGTACGCGAGGACCTCGGTCGCCGGGGGTGCAGTGGTGAGCGACCCGGGCGCGACCGGCGGTGCCTCCGAACGGCCGGTCATCTCCGGCGCCGGCACCGGCTGGGAGCCCGAGGCGCTCACAATGCGCGCCCGTACTTTGCCGGCGGCGGTTCGGGGGCCGGAACAGTCGGTTTCAGCCACTTCACGTACCACTGCCTCCACGTGCCGTTGGCGCGGACATCCTCGAGCACGCTGTTCACGAATTGGACGAACTCCGGGTGCGTCTTGGCGATACCGAGGCCGTACGGCTCGCTGGTGATCGGCGGTCCGACGACCTTGGCGTACGGGTCCTGCGCAACGAAGCCGGCGAGGACCGTGTCGTCACCGGTGACCGAGTCCACCGCCCCTTGTTGGAACAGGACCATGCAATCGGAGATGTCGTCGACCCCGACGGTGATGACCTTCGGGTAGTTCTTCAGGTTGTCGATGTTCGTCGAGCCCTTCGCGGCGCACATCCGCTTTCCGTTGAGATCGGCGATTCCCCTTGCCCTCGAGTCGGTGCGCACAAGCACCTTCTGGCCGGCGTCGAAGTACTGCGACGAGAACGAGATCTGTGCCCAGCGCGCGCAGTTGATCGTCATGACGTCGGCGACGATGTCGACCGCGCCGCTGCGCAGCGCGGGGATCCGCTGCGCGTACGTGAGCACGCGGTACTCGACCTTGTCCGGATCGTTGAAGATCGCGCGCGCGACCTCGCGCACCATGTCGATGTCGAATCCCTCGAGGTTGCCCGAGACCGGGTTCCGGAAGCCGAACAACAGCGTGTCGGCCGAGACACCGGCGATGAGCCGGCCCCGCTTCCGGATCGTCTCCATGAACGACCCGGGTGGCATCGGGCCGGGTGCGGGCCGTGGTCCCGACGGGGCGAACGACGCAACCGGGTCGCCGCAGTTGGGCGCCCGGGTGGCGGCGGGAGTCGTGGTGGACGTGACCGGCGCGGCAGCCTTCGGCTTGAACGAACTGCCGGAATCGCACGCGCTCAGCGCAGTTGCCGCGGCGATCAGCACCGTGAACATCGCAACCCGCGGGCTCGGGCGGCCAGATCTCACCGGTACTCCCGCAGTCGCTGGGCGACCCCTCTTCGGGCCGCGAACGCGGCGACCAGACCGATGACGAGCATCAGCCAGCTGATCGCGAGAAGTGGGGAGCGGGCGTGCGCAAGGTCGTCGGACGCCTGTGCGGACCGCAGCGCCAACGCCTGGCGGGATGTGGTCTCGAACCCGCCGAAGGCGCGGTTTGCTTCGCCGGTACCGGTCGCGCTCCTCACTGCGCCGTCGTAGTCGCCGCGATCGTCAGCTGCGCGCACGCGCGTGTGCGCGTTCACGTAGACCGCCAGCGCTTCCCTGGCATCCGCCTCGGGTTTGCCGAACTGGCCGACGCCGGCGGGAGTGAGGGCGCGCGTCGCGCCGAGCGACACCGACTTGAACCGGTCCTCGTACGCCTGCCCGGAGCCGTGCGCGATCAGCGTGAGGCTCTCCGCGCTCTTGGCGTCGAATCCGTCGATGCGAGCCGTCGCGAGCGCAACCGTCTCGGTGTACGGACCCCGGCGCGCATCGGATGCCTTGCCTCGCGACCACGCAACGACGCCCAGCCCGGCTAACCCGGCGACCACCACCATTGCCGTCGCGGCGACGAGCGGCGGGTTCAGCACGCGACGGGTCTTGGCGAACAGCCACACCTGGGTCACGACGAGCGAGGCCACGACGAGAACGAGAAGCGCCACGAGCTCCCGCTGCGCGTCGGTCGCCGCGTTCGAGGACGAGTCGACGCGGCTGCGCTCCTCGTTCACGAGCTGTTCGAGCGGCGGAAGCGCATCGCTCTGGATCAACCTCGAAGCGGCGCGGAGATACGCGGCGCCGATCGGGAACCCTTGGCGGTTGTTCGCGCGGGCGGCCTCGACCATGCCGGCGTAGCTCGCAAGCGCCTCGTTGACGGCCTGAAGCGCGTGTGCGTCGTTCGCGTCGGCGCTGGACGCGTCGGCGAGCGTCGCGGCGGCGGTCTGGATGCCGTCGGCGTAACCGGTTCGCACGTCGGTGGGCTCGAGGCCGCCGACGAGGAACGCGTTCGTCGCGTTCGCGTCGGCCTTCACCAAGCTGGTGCGGATCGTCTGGATGCGGACCAGCTGCGCGGCATGCGCTCGGCTCGCTCCGAGTGCACGGTCGAGATTGGTACCGAGCAAGAACGCGAGGCCACCGAAGGCGACGCACGCGGCGACGGCCAGAGCTCCCAGGAGTCGCATCCGGCCGGGTGTGCCCGCGAAGGCGTCGGCGAGCAGCTCCCGCGCTCGCGATTCCGGCGGAGAGGAGGTAGGGGCAGCCTGCACGATCCGCTCCGCTACTTGTCCGGCGCCGCGGCCGCGTCGGCGGTCGCCGCGGCGTCGTCTGCGAGGTCGGCGGCGCACAGCGATCGCAACTGCGCGACGTCGGGATGGGTGACATCGCGCAAGCGCCAGGCCTGACGTACCACCGCCGACTCGAACAAGGTACGCACGAAGCGGCCGTTGCCGAAGGATTCTCCGCGCGGGGTCGCGGCGAGGATCGCACGCAGTCGCGTCACGGTGTCGTCCGCCGGGGTGAAGTCGGACGCCGCCACGAGCCGGCAGAAGATCTCGACCAGCTGGTCGTCGGTGTAGTCGTCGAACGACAACGTGACCCGGAACCGACTCTCGAGTCCGGGATTCGAACCGATGAAATCGCGCATCGGGCCCGGGTATCCGGCGACGATGACGAGCAGCTCGCCGCGGTGGTCCTCCATCTCCTTGACGAGCGTGTCGACGGCCTCGCCGCCGAACTCGTCGCTCGCCAGCGCGTACGCCTCGTCGATGAAGAGGGCACCACCGATGGCACGCGCGATGACCTCGCTGGTCTTGATCGCCGTCTGGCCGAGGTAACCGGCGACCAGCTCGGACCGATCGCATTCGACCAGGTGTCCTCGGGGGAGAACGCCGATCGCGCGGTAGATGCCCGCGACGAGTCGAGCGACGGTCGTTTTGCCCGTGCCGGGATTGCCGACGAAGACCATGTGCCGGGTCATCTCCGGGATCCGCAGCCCCGCGGCCGCCCGCAAGCCTTGGATGCGAAGCACCTGCGTCTGGTGGCGAACCTCGGTCTTGACCGCCTCGAGACCGACGAGCGCGTCGAGCTCCGCGAGGAGATCCTCGAGGCTGGGTGGCGGCTTCTCGCTGCTCACCGGTCCGCTCACGGCGGGAGAGGTCGCGGTGTCGTGCTTCCGACCGGCCGCCGACGCCGGCGACCGCGCCGGCTCGATGGGCTCCGGTCGCCCGGGCGCGAAGAGTGTTGCGTCGGGCGGGTGCATGCCGGCCGCGACGAGCTGCGTGTTCCCGAGCACGGTGGCCGTCCCGAGCGCCGAGATCGTGAGCTCCCCGAGTGACGCGGCGGCAATGGCCAGGTCGGCGAGCGCGCGTGCATAGGGCGCCGCCCGATCGCCCGACCCCTCGACGCCCCGACCTTCGATCAGCCGCGTGAGTACCCGCGTCGGTCGTCGCGAATACGGCCGGCCCGTACGCGCCGCGTTGTCGAAGTCGGCGGACGGGAGCTCGAACACCTCGGCCCACGCGTCGAGGGCGCCCGGCGATTTGTGACTGACCGCGGCGGCGACTTCCGCCGCGTCCTCGCGCACGTCAGTCGTCGGCTCGTCGCTGGCCGCCAGCAGTGCGTCGAGCGCCGCGTACAAGTCGTCGTTCGCGCGCACTATGGCTCACCGCTTCTCGGGATCGAGCGCGAGCGCACCGGAGCCGAACTTCTCGGCGAGGAAGCGACCGTGCGCGATCAGCGCGTCGGCGTCAGCGCGGCACGCGGCGTCGAACACCTCGTCCATCTTCGAGCCGAGGAGATCGAGCTGGTCGCAGAGGACCGAGAGTGACGTCTTGCCTCCGGAGACCGCGCGCCGGTCGGCGAAGTCGCGGGGCAGCCGCACGTACGCGGCGACCGCCTCCGGAAGGTAGCTGGTCGCGGTACGCACCACGGCGTGCGCCTGCTGACTCCCGGCTCCGAGCTGATCGAGGCGAGGAATCGTCTGGCGAATCGTCGCCGCGACCCGCTCGATGCGGGCTTGCACCGTCGACGGCACTCGTTGACGCGTCTCCTCGATCAGCGCGTCGAGCGACGCGAGCGTGGCCGCATCGGGATCGTTACGTGCGTCCGGTTCCGTCTTGGCGCGGCGATGCCGGTACGCGCGTACGGCGAGATGACCGACCGCGTAGACCGGGGCGGCGAGCACGATGCCGATCGTCGCCGGGACGGCACCGAGCGCCCCCGCCGCGGCCACGCCCGCGGCCGTTGCTCCGGCGGCGAGAACCGAGCCCGCCGCGACCTGGACGCCGAGACTTCGCGGCGACGCGTTGTGCCCCAAGACCACAGCCGTCATGCCGTGGGCGTGTCGCCGAGATCGAGAGCGCCGGTCTCCGGGATGGCGCCGCCCGCGTCGGTCGCGCGCACTCGTTTCAGGTATTCCTGCGACTTGTCGATCTCGCTCTGCAGCGACGTGACCGTTTCGGTCATCGCGTCGAGCGCTTGCGCCTTGAACGTGTCGATCGCG
Organism: Actinomycetota bacterium; assembly: GCA_030839005.1. GTDB lineage: Bacteria > Actinomycetota > Acidimicrobiia > IMCC26256 > PALSA-610 > PALSA-610. The sequence goes on from JAUZEM010000235.1 coordinate 11,461, forward strand.
TCCATCGATTGGTAGATGTTCGCGAACGCGGTGCGCAGCGCTTCGATGCCCACGGTCGCGGAGGCCGCCTGCTTCTGAATGTCGACGCTCTGGGTCGCCAACAACTTCGACGTCGACTCGATCAAGCCCGACGTCGTGGTGTTCAAGGCGGTGATCTGATCAAGGACGAGCTTTTGATTCGTCAACGCCTGGGCGATGATGACCGCCGTGCGCAACGCGGCGATCGTGGTCGTCGTCGCGCGGTCGACGCCTTTGATCAGCTCGATGTTGTTCTTGCGGACGAGGTCGATCGCCAGATAGCCCTGGATCGACACGGCCAACTGCGTCAAGAGATCCTGGTGCTTCTGGCGAACATAGAACAAGACGTCGTCGCGCAGCGCCTTCGCCTTCTCGGGGTCGGTGCGTTCGACCTCCGTGATCTTGGCCTCCAGCGTCGCGTCGAGGTGCTGGGCGATGTAGATGTACTGTCCGAGACGCTGCATCGTCTCCCACAGATGCACTTTTTCCTGCTCGAGCGCCGCGTTGTCCTTCCGGAGCTCGTCCTGACCGTCGTAGAGCGCCTGCACGATCGCGTTGAGATGCTTCTGCGCGCTCTCGTACTTGCGGAAGTAGTCGACGAGCTTGTCACCGAACGGGATCAATCCGAGCAGCTTCTTGACCCCGCTCGCCTCGGCCGGGTCGAGGTCCTCAATGGTGCGGCGCAGGTCGAGCAGCGTCGCCGCGACGTTCCCACCCTGACCCCTCTGCATCGCACGCACCGGCGCCGACAACAGTCGATTCGACGTGTCTGCCGCGGCGCGGATGTCGTCGTCGCCCATGGCGCGCACGTCACCGGCCTTCGCGGTGAACGCCGGGGAGTGCACATCGAGCTCGAGGATGGCGTCGACGTACTCGGAGACCTTGGCATCGAGGGCGGGCAGCGTCGCGGGATCGACCGGGACCATCCCGCCGGCCTTTTCGGGCGCGACGGCCGCGACCGGCGCCGGCGGAGTCAAGGTGAGCTCGGTCGTGGCCGGCGGGGTGAGTGCTGTCCCGGTCGCGGTCATCGTCGTCCTTCTGCTCGTTGCCCGGAACCGCCCCAGCACCAGGCGCGGTCACCCGCGGATGGCGCGGGGTGACACGTTTGCGTCGATCTAGCGTACCGCCCGGTCGCTCGCGCTCGTTCGCTGCCAGTCGGCGACGTACTGCTCGAAGACCGAACGGACGCTCGCACCGATTCGTAGATACGCGTCGTCTCGGAGGTTGGCGAGCGAGACTCGGACCGACCAGGCCGAATCGTCGAATCCGCCACCGTTGAGGAGCACGACGCTGAACTGCTCGGCCAGGCGGAAGACCGTGTCGACCGGTTCGTACGTGTCGGCGAGCCATTGCGCGAACTCGGGCCCGTACCGGCGACGAGCCCAACCCATGAGGTCGATCTCCGCGTAGTACCCCGCGCGCAGCGGGTCGGCAGGCAGGTCGAGACACATTCCCTCGTACAGCTTCGCGAGACGCCGATTGACGAGACTGCGCGTGCGCATCTTGTAGGACTCGTCGGTATCGAGGAGCGCGAACGCAGCGAACAGGACCATCTGCACTTGTTGTGGCAGTGACAGGCCGGCCGTGTGGTTGAGCGCGACCTGGCGGCTGTCGGCGACCATCCGGTCGATGAACGCGATCTCGGCGGTGGCGGTGCTGATCGACTGGTAGCGCCGATCGAGCACCCCGAGCTCGGCGACGTTCATCGAAGCAAGTCGGTGATCGAGGACGTTGTTCTCGTGGATTGCGATGACACCGAGCCGCCAGCCGGTCGCGCCGAAGTACTTCGAGAACGAGTAAACGGCGATGGTGTTCGCGGGAAGCACGTCCATCAACGACACGAAGCCCGGTACGAACGTGCCGTACACGTCGTCGGTGACGACGATCAGTTCGGGATTGTGCCGCGCGACGACCTCGGCAATACGCGACAACGTCGCGGGGGCGAGCATGACCGACGGCGGGTTCGACGGGTTGACGACGAACAGGGCGCGAACCGACGGGTCCGCCAGCTTCTCGATCTCGGAGTCGGGGAACTGCCAGGTAGGGTCGTCGTTCTGATCGACGGCGCACGCGCGCAGGTCGACGACCTCGAGCCCGTAGCGCTCCAGCCGCGGCAATTCGAGATACGGCGTGAACTCGGGGATCATCAGCGCGATACGGTCGCCGGGGCGCAGCAACAGGTTGTTCGCGAGCGAGTCGAAGATGTAGCAGATCGCGGCAGTGCCACCTTCGACGGCGAACAGCTTCCAGATCCCGTCGGGCGGTTCACCGGCGCAGAGCTCCTCGGCGAGGTACTCGCGCAGGATCTGCTCGGCGTGCACACAGATCCGGTCGGGCCCGGGATAGCGGTCGCCGATGATCCCGTCCGCGAGCTCGTACACGAACGCGTCGCCGTCGAACCCGAGCGACGCGCCGTAGTGAACCGTCCGCGCGAGCAGGTCGGCACCTTCGGACGTCGCGTTCGTGGCCAAGAACTGCTCGAAGCGCCTCGCGATGCCATCCTCGGCCGGCATCCCCCCGATGTCCGGCTCCTTCCACACCCGTGTCGACTCCTCCAAGGCGAACCGACCGAGCAAGAAGAAGGCGGCCCGTGGAGTGGTCGCGACCCAGTTGGGGTTGCCACGACCTGCGTCGAGCATCGTTGTCGACGATCGTCGGGCCGAGCCGGCGGCGATCTCCAGCAGTCTGGCCTTCAGCTCGAACGGGCTGAGCTTTTCGAGCGCACGCTCCTCGGCGCGCGAGGGATGAACGAGCCGTTCGTTGGGGTCGCCTCCCCGCTGCGACATCGCGCCACCGTATTCGATCCCGGAACCAGGGAACCTCATCGACGCGCGAAACGTACCTACCTCGGGATGACCGTCCAAGAGGATGCCGGTATAGCTGTTCGCGGAAGTGGCGATTCCGTGCTGCCATGTTCACCAGCAACGCACCGCGTCGGAGGGGGGACGTCTTGAGCTACCTGAACCGACTCGCGTGTGCCGCACTGATGGCCGCGCTGGCCGCGATCACCGGTTGTTCGAGCAGCAGCAGGCCGGCCGCCGCGCCGACGTCGACGTCCGCGCCGACACCCGCGCCGACGCCGACTTCGGCCAAGCCGGGGGTGCCGCCGCGAAGCGCCGGCGAGCGCGATCGCGTCGTCGTCCGCG
>JAUZEM010000282.1 GCA_030839005.1 Actinomycetota bacterium
TTTCGCCACATTCCCACGCGAAGTATGCGGACCAGCTTGTTACAGCCGCGCGTCACTTCAGGAAACGAGGGTCGAGAGTGATGCGCGGCTGTAACACGCCGTCCGCATGCTCGCGTCCGAAGTATCCACGAACACGGCTTCCCGCAGAGGAGGAGGAGAGAGATGATCCTGGCAACGACGAAGGTCGAGGATTTCGAACGTGCTTCGTCTCCGACCCCGAAGTCCCGGCGATCCTGCAAGAGGCCGGGCACCAAGGCATACCCCAGGCCGGAGAGCTCGGCGGCCAGTACGACGCCTAGCGGCGAGGCATTCCACGCACGTTGAACAACGACAGGAGACACGTCATGAACACACCCGCAACCGAAGCACCCGTGTACAGGAAATACGTCCTGCGATGGGAAGAGCGCCCAGGCGCCGGCCCGTCCGAGTACGAAGCCGCGCAGACGCGCATCCTCGACGTGTTCCGCAAGTGGGACACGCCGGCCGGCGTCACGTTCCACCAGTTCGTGGTGCGCGTCGGCGATTGGGGCGGATACGCGGTCCTCGAGGCCGACAACCTCGCCGACATCCATCTGATCACCACCGCCCTCGCCGCGTTCACGTTCCGCCTCGAGCCGGTGATCGACGTGATGGACGCGGTCGCGGTCGAGCTCCAGGCCATGGAATGGCGAGAGAAGGTCGCGTAGGTGATGAGCTTGATCTCCCGAAGGCGCAGGTCCGCCAGGGCCTCACCCTTCGGGAGCATCAGCCGTGCTTGATACCCGTGCGGCTCTGATGCTGTCCCCCGTTCGGGGGATGTCCGGTGGCGCATGAGCCATCACGATTCGAGAATGACCGTGCGACCTCTTCCACCGTCATGGTTGGATGAACCCGTGGTCACGGGTGCGACGCCAGACCAGCCTGCGTTCTCGTTGCCGGTCGGCACCGTCACGTTCCTGCTCACCGATGTCGAGGACTCGACCCGACGGTGGGAGGCAACGGAATTCGCCCGCCGCGCATGACGCGAAAGGTTGCGTGATGCGGCCATTCGCTACTCGGCGCGCAGGATTTGCGCCGTTGGAAGTCGCGCGACGCGGCGGCCGGCTACCAACGCGAGAGCAACCGCGATCACGACGACTCCGGGTATCAGCAGCGCGAGGCCCAGCATGGGCCACGGCGGCACATTCTCGAGCGGCACGCGTCCGGTCACCATTCTCCACGCCAACCGTCCGCCGATAATCCCGAGGGGGACACCGATGAGCAGGCCGGCGACGCCGATCGTCGTAGCCTGTGACCTCAGCACGGCACGGATGTCGTGTCGGGTGAGCCCGAGCGAGCCGAGAATCGCGAACTCGCGTCGACGGACCCGCGCCGACGTGGTCAGCACGTGCCACGCCGCGGCTACCGCCAGCACCGCGAGGAACACCGCGAGCACGACGGGTAAGGTGCGCACGTTGCGCAGGTTGGTGAACTCGGGTGGGACGTCCGCCGGACCAATGTCGTTCACCTTGTCGCCCAAGGTCGAAGCGAGTCGCTTGGTCGCGGCATCGGCCGACACACCCGGCAAGAATCGCACTGCGATCAACCGCTCGGGCCCGACCTGTTTGGCGAGATCGACGGGCGGTGCCGACGCGACGAAACCGGCTGGGTCGAGCCAAAGCCCTTGGTCGAATCCGGCGTGCACGTCGGATGGGAACAATGCCTCGCCGACGATCTTCACCGAACGGCGCGACGAGCCGACACGGACTGTTCCGCCGACGCCGACTCCCAGGTCTCGTGCCGTCGCCGGACCGATCGCTCCCTCACTCACGTTGTGCGGCGCGCGGCCCGATGTAAGGGTGAGTGCAATCGGTCCGCCGGCAGAGTCGCCGACCGCGCGGAACATGAAGGCGGGGACACCTACGCCATTCACCGGTATGAGCTCGCGGTCGGTCAGCGACGCGGCGGCCACACCGGGCACGGCGCGAACCCGATCAAGCAACGTCTGCTTCAGGCCGTCGGCGGTGATATCGGAGTCGGTCGGCTGCACCTGCACATTCCATGTGACGCCGGCGCGCGCGGGATGCGCGAGTGTGTCTCGAAGCCCATCATTGATCGTGAGCGCAGCGGTGACGCCGAGCACTCCGACCATGGCACCGACGAGGGCCGGCCGCACCGCGACGCGCGTGCTCTCACGACCGGGTTCGAGCGCCATCGCGGCGCCGACCCCGACAGTGACCGGAGCATTGTTACGAACCCACCTTGCGAGGCCACTCCCGGACCGCGTCGCTCGAGACGCGGACCGCGCGCACGCGCCTCGTCCGACAACAACGACACCGCCGATCACGAGGACCACGAGGACCACGACACCCGGTACCAACACGAGCCAATCGGCGTGGATACCTCGATCTGGGTCGAGGCGCGCCGCCACCCCGACCGGAAACCATCGCGATGCGATCAACGCCGTCAACATGCCGGTCGCGGCGCCGACTACGGCCGATATGACGTGCGGGAGGGTCGCACCCATAACCATCTCGCGGCGGGTCAAGCCGATAGTGCGCAAGACGTCGACATCGCCGCGGACGACCGACGCCGACCGACTCAATGCCTGACCGACGAGCACACCACCCGCGACCGCGACCGCCGCGAAGAGCAGGAGTAAGGCGGAGGTCTCCACGGCCGTACTCGTATCGACACGACGAGCGACATCGTGAAAGTCGAGGATTGGCGTGCCCGCACCGACGAGCCGGTTGACATCACGCTGGAGGGCGGGCACATCTCGCGCCGGATCGCGCAGTTGCACGTACGCGTTCTCCAGAATCGCGACGTCGGGCACCTTGCCGTAACGCGCGACCACCCCAGGCGACACGATCCCCTGGCCGTCGGTCACGAACAGGAACTGCTGAACGTTGCGCACGACACCGACGACGCGCAGACGGAGATCCGGACCCCGCGCCTTTCCACCACTCTCGGATTGACTGTTGAGATACAAATGCAGATCGATGATTTGACCAATGTGGGCCTGCTTGGTGCGGGCCGTCGTTTCGTCGATCACCATCTCGTCGTCGGCATTAGGATCAAACATTCGCCCTTGCATCACGATGGGCTTGTCGATCATCCCGCCCCATGTTCGGTCCGAAGGCCCGAATAGCAGACCGCCCGGTTTGCCTTGGAGCTCGCCGAACATCAGATTCCAGCGCGCGATCGCCTTCACCTCCGGTCGGTGGGCAAGCGCGGCGAAATCGTGCTTCCCGTTCGGATCTTGCGACTGACTCGCGAAAACGGCGGCGTCGGACGCGTTCGTGCGTTCCCGCAGACGCGCGAGCGCCGTATCGCTGCGTCGCGCGCCGGAGAGCGCCGCCAGCGCGAAGCCTCCCGTGACGCCCGCAAGGAGTCCGAGGACCGCGAGCGATCGCCAGCGGTTGCGCAGGTCGACGCGCGCCCACGCGACTGCGGCGACGCGGCCGCCGCGCCGGTCGCTCCGGTCGCTCCGGTCGCTCCGGTCGGAGTCGGTCACTCTCCGACCCTAACGTCGCCGGTTCGCGTCAACCAGGGGGCCTACGCGCCTCTCTCGGGGGTGCTACTACGAACCGTGCCACCGCGGTTCTATTGGTGCGACTGGAGCCAGTGGATGATGTCGGTACTGACTTCGTCTCGGTTCGTTTCGTTCAGGAGTTCGTGACGCGCGCCCTCGTAAAGCGCGACGTCGACGTCGACGCCCGCTGCTGTAAGCGCATCAGCGAGGGTGGTCGCGTGGGTTCCCATCCCCGCAGCCGGGTCGTGATCGCCCGCGATGACGAAGACGGGACAAGCGATCGATGTCAGGTGGTCGCGCGCGGGAGAGATCACGTCGAAGAGGTCGATGAGGTATCCGTAGGTGAGCGGGTTGTCATCACCGCACATCGGATCGGCGATGTAGCGGTCGACCTCGTCGTTGTCGCGGCTGAGCCAGTCGAACGGCGTTCGCGCCGATTCGGACGGCGCGCTATTGCTGAGGTCGCCGACCGGTTCGTCACGCATGCCGCCGGCAGCTGCCGCCTCGAGCATCGTCGCGATCGACGCCGCGTCGTCGACGTTGACGGGCACACCGCAGAGCACGCTCCCGACGAGCCCGTAGGCGTGGTTGGTGAGGTAGGCCAGGGCGATCAGCGAGCCCATCGAATGACCGAACAGGAACACCGGCACGTCGCTGCCGATGTGCGACTGAGCTGCCGTGCGTAACTCGTGCAGGTCGTCGATGACCGCGCGTCCGCCGCCGGGTCCCATGACGCCGGCGCCGGTTGCCGACCCGGTTCGTCCGTGGCCGCGATGGTCGAGCGCGACGGCGGCGAACCCGGCTTCGTTCAGCGCGCGTGCGAATCGGTCGTAGCGCCCGGAGTGCTCGGAGGCACCGTGGGAGATGAGCACGAACGCGCGCGGGTCGTCGATCGTCCACCAGCGAGTGAAGATCTCCACGCCGTGGGCATCGACGAACGTCCGCTCGTCCATCAGGGGCCTCCATTCCGTCAGTGCTCGCGCATTGCCGCGACGAGCGTAGGTCGGCGCGCGGTCAGACGAT
>JAUZEM010000292.1 GCA_030839005.1 Actinomycetota bacterium
GCGGTCTCGACCTTCGGAATGTCAGGTCCGTGGAAGCCGGGCAGCTGCGAGATGTAGCGCGTGAGCGCGCCGATGGTCGCCGCGTCGTAACGGGGCGGATGACGTTCGACGGCTTGTTTCGGCGAGTCGATCGGCATGCGCCCCGTGGTGAGGTAGAAGTCCACACCCGCGGTGCCGCTGGCAAGGATCGACGGACCGCGGGCGGTGCCCGCGCCTCCGGCGCCGTGACACACCGCGCATTGACCGAGATAGATCGTGCGCGCCTGCGCCGTACCGACGTCGGTCCCGGCGCTCGGATGCACGGCGACCATCGCAACGATTGCGGGAAGGATCGGGAGCGCGAGCAGCAGTCGCATCGGAGGGCCTGCCACGGCCGGGCCTATCCCGGATCCCGCGCGGCGAACCGCTCGTCGGCGACGATCGCGCTCGCCACGATCCATGCCGCAGCGACGACGTACGCGAGCCCGGCCGGTCCCCACATGACGGCCCCACCTGTCTGCTGCTCGACGAGTGTCGCGCCGGCGTACCACGGATTCGGCGCGAAGGTGAGCAGCGCTCCGAGCAACAGCATCGGCGCCGCCGTGGCCGCGCAGGCCGCGAATCGCACGCCCGTCCCGGCAGGTGAGGCGAGGATCACCCACCACGCCGCGACCGATGTCGCGAACAGCGTGAGGTGCTCGACCGCATGCAACGGAGTGTGCGCGGCGGCGGCATCGAAGACCCCGGGTACGTGCCACACCATGAGCGCGAGCGTCTGCGCGCCGACCGCGAGCAGGACAAAGCCGACGCTCGAGGTCCACCGCGGGAGCCGGCGCGGAGTCCAGCCGAGCACGATGAGCGGTGCGAGCACGACGATGAGCGTCATGTGCTGCGTCATGTGCACCGCGAAGTTGTCGCGCGCAGCCGTGTCGAGCCCGACGAATGTGACCGCGAACCCGACGATGGCCAATATCCGTGCCATCGCGCGGGCCCGCACGAATCAGCACTTACCCCCGGGCCCGGTGGGTCAACCGTCTGATTCAGACCTCGCTCGCATCACGCGCGCAACGACGCGCGCTGAGCAGCTTCGGTCCATAGCGCGTCGACGATGGCCGTGTACGTCGGCTCGAGCGCCGCGGTTCTGACTTCGGATTGGTCGCGAAAGGCGGTCAGTGTGAGCTCTGCCGTTTGATCGTGCAACACGATGCAGTCACATCCGTTGCCCCAGCCAAAGCGTTCACCATCGCAAGCCCCCGTCGGTCCGAGCTTGGGCGGATAAGGCGCATGCCGGTCACGCTGACGAGGTAGCGCCGCGTGCGTCGCGATCGGAACGCAGACGACGGCGGACTGTGTGTCAACCGTTTCCCTACGGGGCGAGCAGGGGCGTGACGAGGGCTGGGCCGGGGCTCGGTGAGCGCGAGCGTTCGGACTGCGGAACAGAGGGTTCCTGTGGCCTGCGGAGGGGAATTCTCCCTAGATGCGCGCGACCGGGCGATTGCTGTGGAGGGCAAGGCGCGACACGGCCGCGCTCGCGAGTGTGGTCGTCGCGCTCGGTGCCGGCTGTTCGAACGGGGGTGGGCGCGAGTCGACTCAGTCGGCGTCGTCGAGTGCGCCTACGTCCAAGCAATCGGTTTCCGTGTCGCGCAGCACCCGGCTTCTCACGATCGGCTCAACCGACATCCAACGCGCCGGAACCAGGGGAACCGTCTCGGATGCGGTGCGACGCGCGGCGCTTGCGACCGCGCAGCGATATGTCGATAGCGCAATCCTTGCGCCGCTCGAGACCGGCAAGCTCGGCCACGACTACTCGACGGTGTTCGCGGCCGGGATCCGCGCAGCGGCAGTCGGGGCCGACGAGCCTGTCCTAACCGACCTTTCGGTTGGGAAGACGACGACACTGAACGAACAGTCGACGCCGGTTGCGGTCAGTGCCCTCGTGGACGCCTTCGGCACCGTGGTGTATGTGGCGACAAAGTTCGCCGTCAAGGTCCAAGCCACGACGGCGAAGGGCACGATCACGATCGACCGTGCCGTCGAACTGACGTTCGAGCCCGTCGGGAGATCCTGGCTCGTCGTCGCGTACCGTGTCACGGCCGCACGCACCGCGCCCACCCGTAAAGCGCCAACCACCACGCCGCGACACACCACGACAACCACGAAGCGGCGCGCGAGTACGCGCGCGACGACAACGACCGTGCACGGGAAGAGAGCGTCGTGAGTCGCCGTGCATGGCGAAGAGGCGGTATCGCATGTGCTGCCGTCTTCGTCGCGCTCGTTGTCGGCGGGTCTGCGGTCGGAATGGCGTGGCTCGACGGTATGCATGTTCCTCTCGTGTCGGGCGCGACCTACCTCCGCGTCGAGAAGGTCGCGACGCGAGGCCGGGCCGACCGAGTCGCCGGCGCTCTGACAACGCCGTTCTTCCTACTGCTGGTCGGCAATGACTCGCGCCCCGGGGTCGGTGGCGCGCGTGGCGACGCCCTGCACGTGCTCGGCGTCAACCCTGCCCGTCACCAGGCCTCCATGATCGACGTTCCTCGCGACACCTGCTGGCAGGGTCAAAAGATCAACGTCGGCAACACGCACGGTCCACGAGCACAGGCGAACGACGTCGGCGGTCTCCTCGGCGTCAACATCGCGTTTGTCATCGACGTCGACTTCGCCGGCTTCACCGGACTCGTTGACGGCGTCGGCGGTTTCGACGTCAACGTCCCGACTGCAATGCACGACGCCTACTCGGGCGCATTCTTCACGGCCGGCGTACACCATATGAACGGACTCGACGCACTGGCCTTCTCCCGAGATCGCCACGACTTTCCGCAAAGCGACATCATCCGCACATCGAACCAAGGCCGGCTCATCCTGGACGCGATGCGCGAGTTGCGCACCAAGATGCAGACCGCGTCCGGCGAGTTCAAGCTCCTCGCGCTGCTCGGTCGACACGCGCAACTCGACGGGATCGGCATCAAGGACCTCTACCATCTCGGGCGTCTCGCGTTCTCCCTCGAACCCGATCAGATCAAGAACATCACGGTCCCCTACACCGGCGGACGCAGCTGCCTCACAGTCGGAGCGACCGCAGCCGGTCTCTTCGCCGACTTCCGCGACGACGCGCTCGTCGAATCCCACTAATCGCAGAACGTGCGTGTGTCCACCGACGTCAACTGTCCACTGAGT
>JAUZEM010000335.1 GCA_030839005.1 Actinomycetota bacterium
CGCGCGCCGTTCGCCCGCTTTCATCCGTTCGTCGGCGCGCGTCCCTTCCGGTGCGTCGATGACCCGGCCGCCGGCCAAAGTGATCGTGCGATCCGCCGCCGCGGCTTCTGCCGCGCGATGGGTGACGTGCACGACACCCAGCCCGTCGGCGTGCGCGAGATCGCGCAACAGCGCGACGAGTCTCTTTCGACCTTCGGTGTCGACCATTGCCGTCGACTCGTCCGATATCAGCAGCTTGGGCCGGCGTGCCAGCGCGGCGGCGATCGCAAGCCGCTGGAGCTCGCCGCCCGACAATGTCGAGGTCTCCTTTTCCGCGAGGGCGCGCAGGCCGACCCGATCGAGGAACGCGTCGACGTCGACCTGCTCGGGATCGGGCATACCCCACACGACGTCATCGCGGACGCGAACACCGAGCACCTGTGCTTCCGGACGTTGGAAGACGATCGCGGTCCCGCCGCGGTGCCCGAGCCCGGCTCCGCCGGGCCGTTCGAGCTCGCCGCCGGTCGGCGCGCCTCGTCCGGCGAGGACGCGCGTGAGCGTCGATTTCCCGGAGCCGTTCGCCCCGACGATTGCAACGAGCTCGGCCGCGCGCACCTCGAGCGTGACGTCGACGAGCGCGTCGCTGTGGGCGTTGGGATAGCGGTAGCGCACGCCGCGCAGGGCAACCGGGAGCGGTTCCGGTGGCGCGAGGTCGTCGCGAACGCGGGCGGGGCTCTCCGCTTCGACGACGGCGTTCCCGAACGCGCCTCGAACGCGCCGCAACGCGGGCGTCGAGAGACTTTGCGCGAGCCAGATGCCGAACCAGAGCACGACGAAGAGCGTGAGCGGGACACTCAGCCACCAATCGCGTACCGCCCACGCCACGACGTGTTCGCCCGGGCGCGAGACGCGCACGAGCCCGAGGTTGCGCAACAGGTGAAGGAACCCGAGCCAGCCGTTGCGGATCTGGTCGAGCGCGAGCGTGCGCAGGTTCGCGAACGCGACCATCGCGACGAGTGCGAGCGCGGAGGCGCCCGGCCACAAGGTCGCGAGCCCGACGAACATCGTGCGACGGCGACTCCAATCGCGGCGGTCCGCGGCGCCGACGAGCGCGCCGAGCGCGGCGCATGCGCCCATCGCGGTGAGCGCCGCGGTTCCGATGACCAAGAACCCGACCGCCGAGGCCGCGATCGCGCCGGTGATCACCGCGCGCAGCCGGTGCCGTGCCGCGACGACGGCCAGCGGTACGACGGCGGCCGCGAGCAGCGCGCCCCCGAGCGGTACGACCTGACCGACGACCGTGAGCGCGAGCGACACGTCGGCGAGAACCACCGCTTCCGCGAGCTCGCCCGGCGTCAGGGGCCCGCGGGCGTGCGTCGTTCGCGGCTGTCGCATCCAGACAGGTTCGCGTACGCGGGCCGGTCCTCCCGTCGCGGCTCCAGGGTGGACCCGAACGGGTCGATACGCGCAGCGTGCGATCGGACAGCGCGCGGCCGCCTCGCGCCGGAATCGAGGGTTTCGACGCGCTCCTCGCCGAGGTGCAGGCGGGCCGTCCGTCGGCCTGGGATCGTTGCTACCGCTGGCTCGCTCCGGCGGTCGCGGGATATCTCCGCGTGCAGGGCGCCGGCGACGTCGAGGACCTGACCAGCGAGGTCTTCCTCGCCATGTTCCGAAATATCGGCTCGTTTTCGGGGACCGAGGCCAACTTCCGTTCGTGGGTCTTCGTCATCGCCCACCGCCGGTTGCAGGACGAGCGCCGCCGCCGGTTCCGGCGGTTCAATCACGACGAGGTGTTCGACGAGTCTCTCGCCGAGCACGTCGGCGACCCGGGCGGCGGGGGCACCGAGGAGGAGGTGCTCCGGGCCATCGGATCGGCCCGGGTCGTTGCGCTGTGTGCCCGCCTCGCCCCCGACCAGCGCGACGTCGTGCTCTTGCGCATCGTCGGTGATCTCAGCGTCGACCAGGTGGCGGAGGCGCTCGACAAGAGCCCGGGAGCGGTGAAGCAGCTCCAACGGCGCGCCTTCGAGGCCCTCCGCCGGCTCGTCGACCGCCAGGGAGTACCCCTGTGAGCGCCTCCGGCGATGACGGGAGTGAGATGCCTCGACCCGGCCCCCTCGACGATGACGCCATCGACGCCTTGCTCGCGGGTACGGCCCGCGGCGACGCCGGCGAGGGCCTGGCGTCGTTCATCGAGGATCTTCGGGCGCTGGTGGGAGCGGTTCCTACGCCTTCTCCCGTTTTGGCGGCCGCGATGGCCGCGGGTGCTGTCGCCATTCTCCAGCCCTCTGTCGCCCAACCCCCGGTCGCCGAATCCCCTGTCGCGACCTGGAGGACGTTGCCGACGAGGATCCGGGGATTCCTGGCGGGTCTCGGAGTGGCGGGCAAGCTCGCGCTCGGTGCGGGCGTCGCGGCCGCCGCAGTCACGGGCGCGGCCGCGGCGGGCGTCCTGCCCGGCCCGGTCCAACACGCGGTGTCGGAGGCGATCGGCAGGGTCTCGCCGTTCTCATTTCCCGATCCGGATCACCACCATGGGGCGGGCCACGGAAGCCTCGCGGGAGGCGCCACCACCACGACGGTCGTCGAGGTCACCACGACGACTGCTCCGGGCGAGCGGAGTCACGACGGCAACGGCGCCGTCGTGACTCCGACGACCGCCACTAGGCACGACGGTTTCGCTGCGCACGACGGTGTGGGCGCGGGCGAAACGACGACGACCATCGGACACGACGGCAACGGATCGAACGGCGGAACGGGTAGCGGGACTGGCGGCGGGACCGGTGGCGGGACTGGCGGCGGGTCTGGTGGCGGCACCGGAAACGGGATCGGTGAGACTCCGACCACGGTGCCCAGCGGTGGCGGAAACGGCACCACCTCGACCACCGTCGGCGTCGGTGGCGACAACAAGTTTCTGTCGATCCAGTGCGCACGTTCGGCCGGCACGGTGCGCGTCGTGTGCACCTGGAGCGCGTCGAGCAGTCCCGATCACGCGCACTACGTGCTGTTTCGTACCGGCGACGGAAACGGGCGTGTGGTCCTGGAGACCGAGAACGCGCTGAGCTTCACGGACGTTTCGGTCGTTCCCGGCACCGCGTACGGCTATCGCGTCAGCTCGTTGCGGGCGGACGGATCCGTTGATTCGCACAGCCCCTTGTTCCGCATCGAGTGTTGCGGTGACGTCACGACCACGACGACGACCGCACATCGGAACGCCACGACCGCCACCACCGTGCGCGGGGGTCACGGAGCCAACGCCACGACCAAGCCCTAAGGGCAAAGAGCGCGGTTGCGGACGCACAGCAGCCACCGGAGAGCCCCCCTCCTCCGGTGGCTGCAGCGCGTTTCGAGGAAGCGCGTTTCGAGGCTGGTCAGAGGGGCGGGCCGATGATCAGCTTGACGCTCGCGTCGTGTCGTTTGCCCGTGGAGTCGACCCACCCGACGCTGACCGATTCGCCGGGGTGGAACTTGACGAGCGCCAGGCGCAGCGCCGCTTGGTTGGCGATCGGCTTGCCGTCGAGCGACACGATCACGTCGCCGGTCTGCATCCCCGCCGCGCTCGCACCCGTGTTGTCCTGTACGCCGACGACGAGCGCACCCGAGCTGACCGCGGCATTCTGCCCGTCGACGTTCTGCACCTGCACGCCCAGGAGCGCCCGGTCGCCGATGTGAACCTTGTCGGTGTCCGTGCCGGAGCGGATCTGACTCACGATGCCCACCGCGTTGTCGATGGGAATGGCGAATCCGATGTTCGACCCGTTTTGGGCGTTGAAGCGCCCGCCTCCGGCCGCCGCGGTGTTCATGCCGATGATCTTCGCGTTCCGGTCTACCAGCGCGCCTCCGGAGTCCCCGGGCTGTATGGGCGCGTTGATCTGGATCATTCCTTCGAGGGTTTCCTGCGAACCGCCCGCGTCGCCCGCCGTCACCTGCTGATCGAGCGCGGTCACCTGACCCTGCGACGCGCTCGGCTTCCCACCTCGCCCGAGCGCGTTCCCGATCGCGACGACGGGATCACCGATGTGGACCTTCGACGGCTCACCGAACGTCACCGTCGGCAGGTTCGAGACTTTGTCGACGATCTGCAACAGGGCGACGTCCTCGGTGACGTCGTACCCGACCACCTTGGCGTCGTGCGACGGACCCGTGCCACCGATGACCACCTTGATGCTCGTCGCGTCGGCGATGACGTGATTGTTGGTGAGGATCTCACCGGTCGACGAGATCAACATGCCGCTGCCCGCGGCGCGACCCTGGGCGAGCGTCGTATTGATGTTGACGAGCGCGGGATCGACCTTGGTTTCGATCGCGCTCACGTCGAGCGAGCCCGTGCCGGGCGGCGACGTCCCGAAGTTGCCGCCGCCGGGGAGGTTGCTGCCGCCGTTACCGCTGTTGCCGGACGGCAAGCTGTTCGAGTTGTTGGAGTTCGCGCCGCTCGCGTCGAACGTTCGCGTGTTGGAGTTGTTGTGCACCGCGATCGCGACGCCGGCTCCGACCCCCGCGGATGCGAGCACCAGCGCGAGTGCCGCGAGGACGGCCAGACCGCGCCGGGGTTTCGACGCCGCCCGCGGCGCCGGCGGAACGGGAGACCAACCGCTCGGACCGCCGGGTCCCCACGCGGGGGGTGTCGGACCCCAGGCCCCGCCGTATCCCGCGTCGGGAACGGGAGCGGTGGGATCGCCCGCGGCCGCGGTCGGGTTCGCGGCGGTCGGAGTGGCCGCGGTCGGAGTCGGTTGTGTCGGTGGCCACGAAGCCCAGACGGGATCGGGAGTGGGAACGGGCGGCGCCGGGGGTGTCGTCGCCGGGGCATCCTCGGCCGTCGGGGGCCAGGTGTACTGCGGCCATGCTTCGACCGCCCGGGGTTCGACCGGCTGGGCCTCGAGCGGCTGCGCCGGCGCCTGCTCGGTCGGGTCGCGGTCGTCGGCGTTTCGGGTCTCGTCCGATTCCGTCATCGGTTCATGCCTCGAGTCCGTGTGATCTCGCGCCCGGGGTGACGCGTCCGACGCCGATTCTGTTCGCCCCGTTTGGGA
>JAUZEM010000416.1 GCA_030839005.1 Actinomycetota bacterium
GCGTCGAAGAGGCACGCGACGTAGCCGGCCACGAAGCGCGCCTCCGACGCGGCTGATTCGCGGGCGGCCTCGTGCAGCCAGGCAACGGCGACAACCGTGTCCTGGTGGTCGCCGAGAATGCCTTGAAGCTCCGCGAGACGCCGTGCCGCCCGGGCGGCGCGTGTGCCGAGGAGGGGCGTCGCCGCCTCGAGCGCGTAGCGAGCCTGCTTGGCGCGTTTGCGGGCCTCGTGCAGGTCCGCGTTCGCCGGGTCGTGTGCGAGGTGACGGATGTGCTTCCGGAGACGCCGCACTGGTCGTCGGACAAGCTTCGCGACCGTCTTCGAAGCTGCTCGTCCCGCCGTCCCCGCGCGTATGCGGGGGGATCGCGCCGCTGCGACGAGAAGATCGAGCAACGCGGTGTATCGCTCGGACCGCATGGCCTCGAGCAGCGCGGCCTGGTCGCGGCTGCGCATGTCCTGAAGACGGTCGATCAGCTCCTTCAGGTTGGTTCGTTGCTCGTCGGTGAGCCGCTCACCTTTCTCGCCGAGTTCGGCGAGGAGCACGTCGGCATCGCGGACGTGTCCGAGGAGCTCGCCCAGCCAGCGCAGCTCGGTTCGGAGCGATTCGCACCAAGCGACCTCGAGCATGGGCCGGAAGGTTCGCAGGTCCGATCGCAGGCGCCGGGTAGCCACGCGCGCTTGGTGCACTCCCTCTGCGTCCTCACCGACGCGCACGATCGGATCGTGGTCGACGAGGTGCTGTGTGCCGCGGGCGATGGAACTGCGTACGAGCTCTTCGACGGTTGCGGACTTGTCGATCGGCGCGGCTCGGGTGAGGTCCGGCGGCCTCGCGGCGCGGTCTCCGAGTGCGCGCGCGACCTTCGGCATCGGATCACCGGCAACCGCGCCTGCCTCCTGCAGTCGATCCACCAGTGTGTCCACGAGGTCGGTAGCGTCCGCCGCGGTGGATTCGACCTCGACCTCTCGGAAGCGGGACGTCCTCCCGGTGCCGTCGGTTGCGACGACGTTGTCCTCGTCGATCTCGACGACGGGTTGCCGCCGCTTGTCGTAGAGGTGGATCTTGCGCCGTTCGGTGTGCACGCGCGCGACCTCGCTGACGCTCTGCGACCGGGTCCAGGCCTGCACCAGGTCGGTCGCCGCGGGCGGCGGGCGTCCCTCCGGCCCGGCGAAGCGATATTCGTCTCGCACAAACGTCGCTCCGTCACGAGGGCGGGGGATCTTGACGGTCCAGCCGTCGTCGGACCGGTAGCGCAGGCTCGCGCCGGCCCGAGTGAGCGCGAGGTCGGGCGTGTCGAAGTACGTCGCGTGCTGATCTACGTGCTCGGTCGACCAATCGCCCAAGCCGTCGACGAGCGATTCCGGCGCCGGCAATGTCATCGCCGATGGCAGCGTCAACTTCACCTCACGCTCACGCATGACCAGTCTCCTCCTCGCTCGAGTCGAGCTTTCCCCGCGGCGAGGGCGTCGAGGCAGGCGCGAGCCCGATGAACGTCGCGGCGTCGCGGACGGCACAGCCGTGCGCGTCATTGTTGAAATACACGTAGCCCTCGGGATCCCGGCCGAAGAGCTCGGTCAGTCTCTCCATCCACGTCTTGAGTGATCGTATTCCGTAGCACGATGTCGGTTGCGCGCGTCCGAAGTGAAAGCGCACGTACGCCCAGTCCGCCGTGCGCCACAACGGAGTCACGACCCGCGAGCCGCGGTCGGCGAAGCACAGCGCGGCGGAGTGGGCTTCGAGAACGGCGCGCACCTCCGTGTTCCACCACGAGCCGTGCCTCGGCTCGACCGCGATCCGCACCCGTCCGGCGAAGGCGCGCAGCGTTCGATCGAGATCCGACGGCGCGCACTTCAAGTCGGGAGGAAGTTGCAGGAGGACGACCCCGATGCGCGCCCGCAACGGGGCCGCGTGGGTCATCAGACGCTCGACGGGCTCCTCGGGCTCGTGCAGTCGCTTGTAGTGCGTGAGGTATCTGCTCGCCTTGATCGCGAACTCGAACCCGTCCGGGACCCGCGCGGCCCAGTCTGCGAAGGTCTTCGGGGCAGGTAGTCGGTAGAACGTGTTGTTGACCTCGACCGTGTCGAAACGGGTCGCGTAGTGCTCCAGCCAACGGGAAGCGGCGAGCCCGCGTGGATAGAAGCGATCACGCCAGTCGCGGTACTGCCAACCCGACGTTCCGATTCGGAGCATGCGCCTCAGCTTCGACGTCGCGCCGCCGGCACATGGGAGGCGATGGTTTCGAGATCACTCACGAGTCCGGCGTAAACCTCCGCGCGTTCCTCTCGTGCCCGCAGTACGGCCGACGGATGGATCGTCGCGACGGCGATGACTCCCGACGGCAGCTCGAACGGCTCCGCCCGTTGCTTGGACACGCGGAAGGCGGGCCCGAGGACGGCTTGTGCCGCCGTTGCGCCCAGCAAGCCGAGAACCGCGGGCTGCACGATCTGTAGCTCCCGCTCCCACCACTGCCGGCACGCGCCCACCTCGGCGCGCGTAGGAGTCTTGTGCACTCGGACCTTGCCGTTGCGGGCGGGGACGAACTTGAAATGCTTGACCGCGTTCGTGAGGTACACCGACGACCGGTCGATCGATGCGTCGGCGAGCGCTTTGTCGAGCAGGCGTCCGGCCGGGCCGACGAAGGGCCGGCCTTCGCGGTCTTCATGATCGCCGGGTTGCTCGCCCATCAACATCAGTGACGTTGGTACCGGCCCTTCGCCGAAGACGGTTCCGGTGGCGTGCTCCCAGAGATCACAGTCCTTGCACGCGCCGGCTTCGCCGCGGACGCCGTCGAGCGCCTCCGACGCTTCGCCGCGGGCCGCCGGTCTGGGCACGGCACTCAGCTCTGGACGTCGCCGTGCCGGCGGCGAATCTCGTCTTCGACCGTCTCCAGCTCGGGTTCATCGGGCTTGTGACCGGTGTGCGTTTCGATTACGGCTTTCGCCTCGGATCGACGATCACCGGCGGCGTCTGCGATCGGTCTTGTCGCCTTTCCCTTCATGCGAGTCCAAAGCTTGCTCAACCTTCCCACGGATCTCCCCGAGTCGGAGCGGCACGCGAACGCAGGCGGATTACCTCAGCGTTTCCTGGCCGTCGCCTTCCCGCCCTTGCGGCCGGCGGCCTTGTGTTGCGCGGTCGTTCCACCCTGCTTCGACGAGCCCCCCGATCCCGACTTCTTGCCGCCACGCTTCGACGCTCCGGGCGAGTTCGCGATCTTGGCGGCGCGCTCCTTCGACATTCCCTTCTTCTTCAGCGCTTCGTACTGTTCCGGGTTCTTCACATTGGCGCGGGTCGACGGCATATCGGCTCCTCCTCGATAAAACTCATGACGCCTTCGCTTGGGTGAGCTTCCCGCGAAACGACGGGAGTATCTCGCGTTCGTAGAAGCGCAGGAAGCCTTCTTGATGTGGTCCGATCTGCGTGATGTAGATCTCGTCGTAGCCGGCGTCGCGGTATCGCTTGATCGCGTCGATGTGTTTCTGCGGGTCGGGTCCGCACGGGAACGCTCCGACGACGTCCTCGCGATGCAGCGGTGTTACGGCCTGTTCGAAGTGCGCGGGCGTCGGCAAGATTTGGCTCAGCTCGCCCTCGAGCCCGGACGTGGGCCACAGCCTGTACGCGAGATCTTCGGCCTCGCGCACCGACTCGGCCCACACGACCTTCAGTTGCGCCAGCTTCGGACCGCGGCCGCCCAGCTGCTCGTACTGCTGCAACAGCTCAGCGTCGGGCTTGGTGCTCACGAGTCCGTCACCACAACGCGCGGCCAGGGCGAGCGACGCCTTGCCGAACGCCGACACGATGATCGGTGGGAGCGTATCGGGCAGCGTGTAGAGGCGCGCGTTCTCGACCGTGAAGTGGTCTCCGTAGTGGCTTTGCTGGTCGCCCTGCCAGAGCGCCCGAATGATCTCGATCGCCTCTTCGAGCATCGCCAGCCGCACCGTTGCCTCCGGCCACCTCGCGCCGAGGATGTGCTCGTTCAGGGCTTCACCGCTGCCCACGCCGAGCCAGAAGCGTCCGTCGAACATGCACTGCGCGGTCGCGGCCGCCTGCGCGATGACGGCCGGATGGATGCGCACCGTCGGACACGTCACGCCGGTACCGAAGCGGATCGTCTCGGTCGCGTGGGCGATGCCGCCCAGGACCGACCACACGAACGGCGAGCTGCCCTGCGCGTCGATCCACGGATGAAAGTGGTCGCTCACCCACCCGGTACCGAAGCCGGCTTCCTCCGCCCGGGCGGCGTACCGGACGATCTCGTTCGGGCCGAGCTCCTCACTCGAAAACGCAATGCCGAGTTCCATCGTCTCTTCTCCTTCTCGCCGTCCCGCCGACTTCCGTGAGCGTTTGGGCCAAGAGCGGTGGTCATGTCGATCACGTCCGATGTCGACCGGGCGGCGTCGTCACAACACCCGCGGCTGTGCTTCCCGAGGCGCGGTCCAGCCAAACCGGACGTGCCTGCTCCTACCCGTTCGGCGGCGGGAGGAGGGCGGCGATCATGGCGTCGCTGATGAACGCGGCGTAGCGGTCGAGGGACCAGCTGCGGGTGAGGACGAGGAGCTCGAACAGCTCGGGGGAGCTGTAGGTCCACAGGAGCTCGCCGGCGTGTTCGACCGTGAGGCCCGCGCGCAAGTGTCCGGCGGCGTCGAGGTTGCGCGCGTTGTGGGTCATCCGCACGAGTCGCTGCGCGCCCATTTCGGTATACAGCGCGGCCATCTCGGGATCTGACGCTCCGGCGGCCCGTACGAGAAGCAGGATCGGTGCCACGCGGGGCGCGACCTCGATGGTGAGGGCGCCCCAGCCGCGGATGATCTTGCGGGGATCGGGTTCGTCCGCCTGCAGCGCGTCCGAACGGGTTTCCGCCGGAATGGGACCGGCCCCGGCCAGGGCCCGCTCGCAGATGGCACGCACGAGTCCGGCCTTTGCACCGAAGGTCTTGTAGACGGTGTCGGGCGACACCGCGACATCTGCGGCGATGGCCGCGATGGTCGTCGGCGCGAAGCCGTCTCGTAGGAACATCCGCCGAGCGGAATCGAGGATGGCGTCGCGCGTCTGGCGTGCCTGTTCGCGGCGGCGGGTCGAGTCGTAGGCGCGTTTTCGCTTGACCGGAGATCGCTTTGGTTCCATAGTACTAGAGTCATTCTAGTATAGGAGAACCAAAGCGCGAGCAAGGGATTTTGGATGCAAACGAGCGGACACGGCGGCGGGGCCGAACTGGTCGAGCGCCTCCGCAAGGCGACCAACGACCACGACCTCGACGCGCTCGTCGCGTGCTTCGCGCCCGACTACCGCAACGAGACCCCGGCGCATCCCGAGCGCGGTTTCGTGGGCCGAGAGCAGGTCGGCAAGAACTGGACGCAGATCTTCGCGTCTATACCCGACCTCACGACCGAGGTTGTGCGCTGCACCGTCGACGGTGAGACCGTTTGGACCGAGTGGGAGCATCGCGGCACCCGTCCCGACGGTTCCGCTCACGTCATGCGCGGGGTCGTGATCTTCGGCGTGACGAACGGCGTTGCCGCATGGGCGCGCTTCTATCTCGAGCCCGTCCAACCCGGCGCCGGTTCGGTCGACGACGCCGTCCGCCGCCAGGTCGCTCCGGACGGTGCTCCGTGATTCTCCTCGCCGGTGGAACCGGCCGGCTCGGCACCATCGTCGCCGATCGCTTGAGCGATCGCGGCATCCAGGTCCGCGTCCTCACCCGTGACCCGTCTCGGGCGGATCGAATCGCCGGCCGGAACGTCGACGTCGTCAGCGGCGACGTGCGCGACCCGGAAAGCCTCCGGCGCGCGACCGATGGGATCGAGGTCGTTGTCTCCGCGATGCACGGCTTCACCGGGCCGCGAGGAACCTCACCCGCAACCGTCGACCGAGACGGCAACGTCAACCTCATCGACGCGACCAAGGCCGCGGGTGCCGATCTCGTGTTGATGTCGACGGTCGGAGCCGCCGCCGACAGCCCCATGGAGCTGTTCCGCATGAAACACGCCGCCGAACAACACGCGGTCACCAGTGGCGTTCCCGCGACGATCGTCCGTGCGACCGCGTTCCTCGAACTGTGGATCGAGATTCTTCGCAAGACCGCGGGCCGCTCGGGGCGTCCCCTGGTCTTCGGACGAGGCGACAACGCGATCAACTTCGTCTCGGTCAACGACGTCGCCGCGCTCGTCGAACACGTCGTCACCGACCGGACGAGTCGCGGCACGACGCTCGAGATCGGTGGACCCGAAAACCTCACCTTCAACGAGCTCGCGCGCGCGATGCAGAAGGCCGCCGGGCGCGGGCGAGCGCCCCGCCACGTGCCGCCGCTGATGCTGCGCGTCATGGCCAACACCATCGGCCGGATGAACCCCCAGGTCGGCCGGCAAGCGCGCGCCGCGCTCGTCATGGACCACACCGATCTCACCTTCGACGCCGCGGACGTACACCGCAGGTTCCCTGACGTCCCGTGCACGCCGCTGTCCCGAGTGCTCGCTGACATGGCCGCGGCCTGACAAGGGATGACCGCTTGCAGTTCAATATGGGTTGGAGGTCATCATGGCTGAGCCCAACATCGACATCGTGATCGACTGCGCCGATCCCGAGACACTCGCGGAGTTCTGGGCGGAAGCGCTCGGCTACACCAAAGCCGGCATGTTCGCCCCGTACTTTGTCTTGCTCGCGCCGACCCGGGAACACCCGCCCGTCATCCTGCAACGTGTCCCG
>JAUZEM010000447.1 GCA_030839005.1 Actinomycetota bacterium
GTTTGCGCGCGTTGTCGAGCCCCGCTCCGCCGCGCGCCTTCGAGTACTCCTCCAGCGAGCCGATCGGCGTCGGGTACAGCACCCGGTGCACCAGCGTCATGCGGCCAGTCTCCTCATCGCACTCTTCTTATCGCGCGAACAAGCGAGCCGTCGGCCCCGTCACCCGGTTGTTCCAGCGTGATCCGGCTGTTGTCGACGGGTTGCACGCGCGACGTGGATGATCCGGCCGGGTTCGAGGTCGAGATCCCGAGCCGTCTCACGAGTGACCTGTGCCCAAAGGTCGTGCCCGTCGACGAGGAGCTCGACGCGGACTTCGAAGCCGAGCCGCATGACGCGCACGACCGTGGCCTCAGTGGTGTCGGTTCCGGCGGTCGGGCGCAGTTCGAGGTCGTGGGGGCGTACGAGGTCGCCGGACAGAGTGGTGACCGGTCCCAGAAAGCTCATGACGAAGTCGTTGGCCGGGTGATCGTAGAGCTCGTCGGGCGTGCCGACCTGTTCGAGGCGCCCGGCCGAGATCAGGGCGATCGTGTCGGCCACCTCCATGGCTTCTTCCTGGTCGTGGGTGACGAATACGGTCGTGACGTGTACCTCGTCGTGAAGCCGCCGGAGCCACGCTCGCAGCTCTTTTCGTACCTGTGCGTCGAGCGCGCCGAAGGGCTCGTCGAGGAGGAGAACTTCCGGCTCGACGGCGAGTGCCCGCGCGAGCGCCATCCGCTGACGCTGTCCGCCCGAGAGCTCGGCTGGGAGACGGTCGGAGAACTTTTCGATGTGCACGAGCTCGAGGAGTTCGTTGACCTTCTTGCGGACTTCGTCTTTCGGCCGTTTGCGGATCTCGAGTCCGAAGGCAATGTTCTTGAACACGGTCATGTGCTTGAACGCGGCGTAGTGCTGGAATACGAAGCCGACGTTGCGGCGCTGGGGCGGCAAGGACGTCGCGTCGGTGCCCGCGATCTCGACGGTGCCCGCGTCAGGTTTTTCGAGCCCGGCGATGATTCGCAGCAGTGTCGACTTGCCACCACCGCTCGGGCCGAGCAACGCCGTCAGCGCGCCGCTGGGAATCTCGAGCGAGACATCGTCGAGCGCGACGAACTCACCGAATCGCTTCGAGACGCCCCGGACGCTGATGGCCATGGTCAGCTGTGCTCCTTCGGGCGGAGAACATTGATCACGATGAGCGCGGCGATCGCGATCACGGCGAGCACGAACGAGGCCGAGTAGGCCCCGATCGGATCGAAGTTCTGGAACTCCTGCTGCACGTACAGGGTAAGGGTCTGGGTCTTTCCGACCAAACCTCCCGACACCACCGCGACCGCGCCGAACTCTCCGAGGGCCCGGGCGAGCGTCAGGATCACGCCGTAGGCGAGGGCCCAGCGAATAGCGGGCAGCGTGATTCGCCGGAACGTCTGGAGGCCCGACGCGCCCAGCGTCCATGCGGCCTGCTCTTGTTCGACGCCGATCTCCTGCAGCACGGGGACGAGCTCTCGCGCGAGCAGCGGCAGCGACACGAAGATGGTTGCGAGCACCATGCCGGGCAGCGAGAAGATGATTTTGACGCCATGGTCGTCCAGGAAGCCGCCGATCGGTTCGAAGCGACCGTATACGAGGATCAGCGCGAGGCCGACGACAACGGGTGAGACGGCAAGCGGCAGATCAATGAGCGCGTTGAGCGCGCCGCGGCCGGGAAAGCGGTGCCGCGCGAGAAGCACCGCGGCAACGAGGCCGAACAGCGTATTGCCGACGACGGCGAACAAGGCAACCTCGACCGTGACGCGAAAGGCGTGCTCGGCCTGGCTCGTCGTTACCGCGTCCCAGAAGGGCGAGAAGCCGTTGCGGAAGGTTCGGAAGAACACGATCCCGACCGGTACGACCAACAGCAACAGGAGATACGCGAGTGCGATGACCCGTGCGATCCACCTACCCACGACGCGTCGCCCACCGTTGGATGAGGTTGAAGGCGACGAGTGCGACGAGTGCGACGAGCAACAGGACTGTCGACAATGCCGCGGCACCCGCGACATTGTCACTTTGGATCTGGCTGTAGATGTGCACCGCGGCGACTTCGGTCTTGTTGGGGATGTTGCCGGTGATCAAGACCGTGCTTCCGAACTCGCTGATGGCACGCGCGAACGACAGTGCGGTTCCGGCGAGGATTGCCGGGACGAGGTTCGGCAGGACGACGCGACGGAACGTCGTGAACGGACTCGCGCCGAGCGACTTCGCGGCTTCCTCCATT
Organism: Actinomycetota bacterium; assembly: GCA_030839005.1. Taxonomy (GTDB): domain Bacteria; phylum Actinomycetota; class Acidimicrobiia; order IMCC26256; family PALSA-610; genus PALSA-610. The sequence continues at coordinate 2,234 of JAUZEM010000447.1, forward strand.
TCTTGGTCGAGCTCCATCAAGACCGGCTGCACCGAACGGACGACGAACGGCAAGGTCACGAACAACAGCGCGATAACGACGGCAGGCCGCGTGTACGCGAAGCTCACATGAATCGCGCTGTTGGGGCCGTACAAGGCGAGCAGGACGAGTCCGGCAACGATCGTCGGCAGCGCGAACGGCAGGTCGATCAGCGCGTCGATCACTCGTTGTCCGGGGAACCGATCGCGCACGAGGATCCAGGCTATGAGCGTGCCCATCACGGCGTTGATCGCCGACACGAGCGCCGCGGCAACAACCGTCAAGCGCAGTGCGGAGAGCGCATCCGGCGCGGTCACCTGATGCCAAAAGCCGCTCAGACCGTGGTTGTTGGAGCGGGACACGACGGCGCCGAGCGGTATCAGCACGATGAGGCTGAGGTAGATCGTCACGAATCCGACACTCAGCCCGAACCCGGAAGGCGATCTGCGCACCGACCGGCTCGCGGGAGCCGGTCGGTGCGCGATCGGAACCGGAGCGTCGAGTTGTGTCATTTCGAGGTAGAGACGCCTATGCCCTTCTCGATGCCCGCCACGATCCCAGTGTCGGGGTCGAAGAACTTCTTGGCGACGTCGCTCCAGCCGCCGAGATCCTTGATCGTGAACAGCACTGCAGGGTTCTTGAACTCATCGGGCTTCGCGACGCCGGAAATGACGGGCCGGTAGCCATTGTCGGCGAACAGGCGCTGCGCCGCGGGCGTGTAGAGGTATTGCAAGAAGGCGTCGGCCTCGGCCGCGTGCTTCGACGTCTTGGCGACCGCCGCGGGGCTCTCGATGAGGATCGTCTGATCGGGAATCACGTAATCGATCGACTGCTGCTTTTGCTGCGCGAAGATCGCATCGTTTTCATACGACAGCAGGACATCGCCCTTGCCCCCGGTGAACGTTTGCAGTGCCTTGCGGGCGCTGTCGTCCTGCACCGGTACGTTCTTGAACAACGCCTTCAGGTACGCGACTGCCTCGTCGGCGGTCTTGCCCTGCTTGAGCTGGGCACCATAGGCAGCCATGATGTTCCACCGGGCGCCGCCCGACGTGAACGGGTTCGGCGTGATCACTTGAACGCCGGGTTTGATCAGGTCGTCCCAGGTGCGAATGTTCTTCGGGTTGCCTTTGCGTATGACGAGGACGACGACCGAGTTGGTCAGGATGCCCTTCGTCGGCCCCGTGTTCCAGCTCGTGTCGACGATGTTGGGCTTGACGAGCCGCGTCATGTCGGTCGCCAACGAGAAGTTCATGACGTCTGCCGCAAGACCGCTGAGAACCGCTCGGCTCTGGTCGCCCGACGCACCATACGACTCGGTGAACTTGATGTTCGCGCCCTGCGGAGTCTTTTGATACTCCTTGATGATCGCGTCGAATGCCGTCTGCGGAGTCGAATACGCGACCAACGACAGCGTCACGGTCGGCTTCGTAGAGCCGGAGGACGCGCCCTTGGAGCTACTGCCGCAAGCCGCGAGCGCGACCGCGACAGCAGTGACGAACGTCATCGTCGTGACGAGCCGCGAAGATCGGGGTTGCACCGGACGCCTCCTGAGGGCAGAATGTCGACTACTACGGTCGACAAACTAGGGTATCAGAAAGCAGCCGTCAACTCCGAAGACCGAACCGCGCGTATCCACGCACGGGCCAGCCATATCGGTGCGGCGGAACCGTCCGAACCGGGTCAACCCAAACCGGGTCAACGCGGCATCGCCTGGCCACCGGCCAAGACCATGTACGCGCTACGCGCCTGCATCGCGCTCGCGACCGCCGCCCCTGGCACGCGCATGAAGACGAGAGAAATCGCGCAGGCGGCGGCGGCTCCGAGAAGCTTCTTGTCGAAGATCCTCGGCGAGTTGCGGGACGCCGACATCGTCTCCGCGCAACGCGGCTACCACGGCGGCTACCGGTTGACCCGAGCCCCCGACGACATTCGGCTCGACGAGCTCCTGCGCGCGGTCGGCACGTGCGATCCGTTCGCGTCGTTTTCAAGCGAGGCCGAAGCACCGTTGTCGTTCATCGATGACCTTCGGAGTCGTCTGCACGCGCTGGCAGCAGAGACCCTGCGCCGCGCGTCGCTCGCCGAGCTCGCGCCGAAAATATGACTTGACAGGTCAGGATTCGTACCTATGCTGCAGGCCATGCAGTTCCGTCGCCGGCTCCCGCAGCTGCCGCGCCGATCGATCAACGACCAGTGGGGCGAGCTGACCCGCCTGGCCTTCGACGAGCTGTGTACGAGGGGATGACCGTCCGCGGCTGAATCGCTGCGACTTCCCGCGTTCGATCTGCGGATCAGGCGCGGTCGAGGGCACGACGTGACGCCTTCTCCCCCAGGCTCGTCGTCCCCTCCGTGGGCGCGACCGTCGACCCGCACGCGGGAGACCCGCCGCAGCGATCAACCGCTGACGAACCGGCGAACAGCAGGACGCTGCCTCCACCCCCGGCGGTCCTGCTGTTCGTTCGGTTCTCTCCGTGGCGCGACTGTGGTGAAGGAGCAAACCTTGCAGATCGTCGAGACGGCCGCGCCAACTTTGTCGGCGCACGCTGACACCAAACCAGGGCTTGTGCCTCTGCGCCCGCTGCCGGTACGGCTGCTGGCCGCGATCGCCGTCGACTACTCGTTTTCCGCACGCTTCGAGGTGGT
>JAUZEM010000471.1 GCA_030839005.1 Actinomycetota bacterium
CTGCGCGTAGGCGTTGGCGAGCTCCTTGGCCGAAACGTCTTCGCGTGAGTACGAGTACCCCTTGAGGTCAGCGTGGCGTACGCCCGCGACGCGCAGCATCTGGAACTCGTTGTACTTGCCCACCGCGGCGAACGCCACACGGTCGTAGATCTCACTGATCTTGGAGAGCGTTCGCGACGGGTTGTCGGCGACGATGAGGACGCCGGCCGGGCACTCCAGCGCCACGAGGCTGCGACCGCGAGCGATGCCCTTCCGCGCGTAATCCGCGCGGTCCTTCATCACCTGCTCGGGTGAGACGTAGAACGGCATGCTCATGCGGCTACGACCAGTTCATTGGCTCTCATGACTCATGCCCGCCGCGCTCGACGCCCTGGAGGAGGGCCTGACTGCGGGCTTCGACGTCGTCGTCGCCGAGCGCCCGGTATCCCTGGTCGTCGATCACCGCGACCGTCGGGAAGATCCGGCGCACGAGGTCGGGACCGCCGGTCGCGACGTCCTCGTCGGCGGCCGCGAACAGCGAGGCGATCGCGAGGACGATCGTGTCGTCGGCGGAGAGCCCTTCGCTCCACCCCGCCTTGATCCAGTTGCGGGCGTGAACGCTGCCCGAGCCCTGCGCCTGGAAATCGAGCTCTTCGTAACGGCCACCCGTCACGTCGTAGCTGAAGACCCGTCCGCGTTCGCGGGCCGTGTCGTAGCCCGCGAAGAGCGGCACGACCGCGAAGCCCTGCATCGCGGCGGGCAGGTTGGCGCGCACGAGCTGGCCGAGCTGGTTCGCCTTGCCCTCGAGGCTGAGGGTCTCGCCCTGCACCTTCTCGTAGTGCTCGAGCTGCACCTGGAACAGCTTGACCATCTCGATCGCGGGTCCGGCCGCGCCGGCGATGGCGACTCCCGAAAGGTCGTCGGCCGCGAACACCTTCTCGATGCGCCGGCTCGCGATCATGAAGCCGGCAGTGGCGCGGCGGTCGCCCGCCATGATCACGCCGCCGGCGAAGCGGATGGCGACGACCGTCGTGCCGTGCGGGATGTCGAGCGTCGACGGTCTGTCGATCCCCGCGCCCGGGAGCTGGTGGGGCGCGAGCCTACGGAGCACGTCGGCGAACGACGGCCCGGGGTCGACGGACGGCGAGAACGATGGCAACGGGCTCGATTCGGACATCGGCGCGGGAGCCTACCGTCGTCGTCATCCGGTCAGGGTCAGCACGCGATCCCGGGCGAGCGCCGCGAGCTCGTCGTCTCGATCGAGATAGTCGGCCGCCCGCTGGAAGAGCTCGTACTCCTCGCGAAAGTCGCCGAGCGCGTTGTTGCACCGGAAGCACAGCAGCCCGCGGATCACGCCCGTCTCGTGATCGTGATCGACGTGCAACGTGCGGTCTTCCGGGCGAGGCTCGAGGCAGATGGCGCAGACACCTTTCTGTGCGTCGGCCATAGCGCCGTACTGCTCGAGTGTGAGGCCGTACTTCCGCTTCAGGTGACTCTTGCGATCCGCAAGCTTCTTCTTGTCGGTGCCGCGCCACGCGGCAATGCGCTCAGCAATCTTGTCAGGATTTGCGAGTGCCCACTGTCGAACACGGTCGACCTCGCGTTCACGATTCCGGACGTACCACTCGCGGCGGCGCTGTTTCGTGCAGTCCTTGCATTCTGGGCGCAAGCCACCTCGCCCCTTGGGATTCGCATAGAAGAAGACGAGGGACTTCATTTCGCCACAGTGCTTGCAGCGCTTCACACGTTGACCCTACGAAAGGGCTGTGACAGCTACGCCCCTTGGACGTAACTATTGACCGCCCTTCTGGACATACGACCTAACGAATTCCTCGGCATTGTCTTCCAGCACCGAGTCGATTTCGTCCAAGAGATCGTCGATGTCTTCCTTCAATTTCTCGCCGCGCTCGGACGACGACGCGACCTCTTCGTCGACGACTTCCTCACGCTCCTTGGGAGCCGGCTTCTGTTTGCGTTCCCGTTCAGCCATCACGGACCTCCTGCGACAACCTTCAGTTCGCCGTCAGTCGCTCGACGAGTTGGCGGGGTGTCGATACCTGGCCGAAGAGCTCGGCGACGTGCACCTTGCTACCACGCGTGGGCTCCATCATCGGGATCCTTCGCAGCGGCTCGACTCCGACGTCGAGCACGAGGCTGTCCCAGTTGGCCGCGACCACCGAGTCTGCCCAGCGAGCGAGGCATGTTCCCCGGAAATACGCGCGGGTCGACACGGGCGGATCGGCCATGGCGGCGATCACGTCGTCCTCCCCGAGAAGACGCTCGATCCTGCCGCCCCGAACGAGCTTTTCGTACAGCGAGCGACCGGGACGCACGTCGTGGTACTGGACGGAGAGGAGCTCGAGCTTCGGGTTGTTCCAGGCCAGTGTGTCTCGATCCGCATAGGCGCGCAGCAGCTCGAGCTTCGTGACCCAATCGAGCTGGCCGTCGAGAGTGGACGGATCGGACTCGAGCGCTCCGAGGACCGATTCCCAGCGATCCAGCACGAGCGTGCCGATCGCCTCCGGGCCGCAACAATCGAGGCCGGACTCGTCGGCGTACTTGCGCGCGAGCCGCAGGAACTCCCATTGCAGCTCGATCGCGGTGCAGCGACCGAGCGAGGTGCAGTCGACGGTCGACTGCAATGTCGGGTCGTGCGAAACCGCGCGGATTGCGGCGACGGGCGATGCGATCGACAGGTCCTTGTCGATGAAGCCGTCCTCGATCATCGCGAGGACGATCGCCGTCGCGCCGACCTTCAGGAACGTCGCGACCTCGCAGAGGTTCGCGTCGCCGACGATCACGTGCAGCCGGCGGTACTTCTGGGGATCTGCGTGCGGCTCGTCGCGCGTATTGACGATGGGGCGCTTCAACGTGGTCTCGAGGCCGACCTCCTCCTCGAAGAAGTCGGAGCGCTGGCTGATCTGGTAGTCGCAGGGGTCGGCGCCGTTCTCCGAGCCGATCTTGCCGGCGCCGGTGAACACCTGGCGAGTCACGAACCACGGGATGAGACTGCGGACGAGTGCCGCGAAGGGAACGTTGCGATCGACGAGGTAGTTCTCGTGGCAGCCGTACGAGTTGCCCTTGCCGTCGCTGTTGTTCTTGTAGACGACGATTTCCTGCCCCGCCGGCAGCAGCCGGCGAGCGGCCTCCATCGAGCGGGCGAGGATCCGCTCCCCCGCCTTGTCGAACAGCGTCGCCTCGAGCGGGTCGGCGCACTCGGGCGTCGAGTACTCCGGATGCGCGTGGTCGACGTAGTAGCGCGCGCCGTTGGTGAGCACCGCGTTCACGAGGTGGGTCTCGATCTCGGGTGGCTGCGCGCCGTCGCGGGCGAAGCCGCGCGCGTCGCGGCCCGGCGATTCGTCCTCGAAGTCCCAGCCGATACGGCGCTGCTCCACGTACCCGTTGATCAGGAGGCTCGACGCGACAACCGGGTTCGGCTCGGGCGCGCCCCGCAGGGATACGCCGTACTCGGTCTCGATACCGACGATCTTCGGCACGGCCACCGGGTCATCCTACCGACGCTTGGAGGTACCCACCGCTGATCAGAGGTACTGGCCGGTGGTGACGCGCTCGATCTGACGGCCGCCTTGGTCCTTGTCGCCTTCGTTCACGATCGTGCGGACGTAGACGATGCGCTCGCCCTTCTTGCCGGAGATCTTCGCCCAGTCGTCGGGGTTCGTCGTGTTGGGGAGGTCCTCGTGCTCGCGGAACTCCTGCTTGATGGAGTCGAGGAGGTCGTCGGTGCAGATCCCGCGGTCGCCGCCGGCGATCGTGCGCTTGATCGAAAGCTTCTTCGCGCGCCGCACGATGTTCTCGATCATCGCACCCGAGGAGAAGTCCTTGAAGTAGAGCGTCTCCTTGTCGCCGTTCTGATACGTCACCTCGAGGAACTTGTTCTCGTCGCTCAGCGAGTACATCGCGTCGACCGAGGCGTCGATCATGGTGCGCACCGCGCCCTGAGGATCGATACCTGCGTTCTTCAGCTCCCGATCGGCGATCGGCAGGCTCGTCGTGAGGTACTGCGTGAAGATCTGTTTCGCGCTGTCGATGTCGGGACGCTCGATCTTGATCTTCACATCGAGACGGCCGGGGCGCAGGATCGCGGGGTCGATGAGGTCCTCGCGGTTCGATGCACCGATCACGATGACGTTCTTCAGCGCTTCGACTCCGTCGATCTCCGCGAGCAGCTGCGGCACGATCGTCGATTCGATGTCGCTCGAGATGCCGGTGCCGCGTGTGCGGAACAGCGAGTCCATCTCGTCGAAGAACACGATTACGGGGTAGCCCTCTTCGCTCTTCTCTCGCGCCCGTTGGAAGATGAGGCGGATCTGGCGCTCGGTCTCGCCGACGTACTTGTTGAGCAGCTCGGGGCCCTTGATGTTCAAGAAGTACGAACGCGCGCTCGTGTTACCGGTCTTCTCCGCCACCCGCTTCGCGAGCGAGTTGGCGACGGCCTTCGCGATCAATGTCTTGCCGCAGCCCGGTGGGCCGTACAACAAGATTCCCTTCGGCGGCTGCAGGTCGTGCTCCTTGAACAGGTCGCCGTAGAGATACGGGAGCTCGACCGCGTCCTTGATCATCTCGATCTGCTCGTCGAGGCCGCCGACGTCGTCGTAGGAGACGTCCGGTACCTCTTCGAGGACGAGCTCTTCGACCTCGGGGCGAGGCAGCTTCTCGAGCAGCAGACCCGATCGGCCTTCCATCAGGAGGTGATCACCGGCGCGCAGTTTCTCGTGAAGCAACTCGTCGGCGAGCTCGCACACGCGCTCTTCGTCGGCGCGCCCGACGACCATCGCGCGCGTGCGGTCGGGCAAGAGCTCCTTGAACGTCACGATCTCGCCCGCGAGGTCGGAGTTGCGCGCGAGAACCACGTTCAACGACTCGTTGAGCACGACTTCCTGACCGCGCCGGAGCTCTTTCGTCTCCAGCTCGGGATGCACGGCGACGCGCATCTTGCGACCGGCGGTGAAGATGTCGACGGTGCCGTCGTCGTTCGTGCCGAGGTAAGTGCCGTACGCCGACGGCGGCATGGTGAGCTTCTCGACCTCTTCGCGCAGCGCGGAGATGTGCTCTCGCGCCTCGCGCAACGTCGCCGACAGCTTCTCGTTCTGCGACACGGCTTGGGCGAGCTGGCCCTTGGTCTCGAGGAGTCGCTCCTCGAGCGTCCGCACCCGCTTGGGCGCGTCCTGGAGACGCCGTCGCAGGACGACGATCTCTTCCTCGAGTCCCTTGATGCTCTCTTGGAGCTGGTCGACCTGAGCTTCGTACTCGGTCAGCCGCCGCTCGTGCTCGGAAGCCATTTGAGCGACACCTCCTCGGTCGATGGCGACCCTAGTCCTGTGTTCAGGCCGGACTGCGCGCATCCGATACCTTCCCCCGAGGGCCCCTCGGGGGACTGGATTTGTCACTCTCCGGTGTGATAAATTATGGCGACATCGTTCCGCCCTTTCACGTTCATTCGACTCGCCGAGCCAAAAAGTGAGGACCTCCGATGAAGGTCTGGATCGACCAGGATCTCTGCACGGGCGACGGGCTCTGCGAGGAGATCGCGCCCGCCGTGTTCACCCTGCTCGACGACGGTCTGGCCTACGTCAAGGAAGGCGACAAGGTGTTCTCCGATCCGGGGGGTGCCGAGGGCCTGGCCAATATCCCCGACGGGATGCTCGACGCGGTCGTCGAATCGGCGGAAGAGTGCCCCGGCGAGTGCATCTTCATCGAG
>JAUZEM010000526.1 GCA_030839005.1 Actinomycetota bacterium
CGACGGCGAGTTGCACGAGGTCGGCTCGGTGGTTACCCGGGTGCAGCGCGCGGGTTTCGAGGTCCGCAACGTCGAAGGACTGCGCGAGCACTACGCGCAGACGCTTCGGCAATGGGTCGCGAACCTGGAAGCGAACTGGGACGAGGCCGTGCGGCTCGTCGGCCCGGGCCGCGCCCGGGTGTGGCGCCTCTACATGGCCGCGTCGGCGTGCAACTTCGAGGCGGAGCGCAATCACATCCACCAGGTGCTCGCGGTGCGCAACGGTCCGCATGGTCGCAGCGACATGCCCCGCCGCCCCGACTGGGAGCCGTCCTTCTAGGTCGTCTTCTCCTCGTGGCCGCCGAACTGCTTGCGCATGGCCGACAGCATCTTGTTCGTGTAATCGGCCGAGCCTTGCGAGATGAACCGGTCGAACAGCGCGGTCGCGATCACCGGAGCGGGCACGCCTTCGTCGATCGCGGCCGTTACCGTCCAGCGGCCTTCGCCGGAGTCGCTCACGCGACCGCTGAATTCGGAGAGATCGGGTGACTCGTGCAGCGCGGCCGCGGTCAGATCGAGCAACCAGGAGGCGACGACGCTGCCGCGCCGCCACACCTCCGCGACCTTGGGGATGTCGAGGTCGTACCGGTAGTGATCGGGCTGGGTCAGCGGCGCGGTCTCGGCATCGGCCGCCCGCGGCTGCGAGCCGACGTTGGCGTGATGCAGGATCGTCAGTCCCTCCGCGTAGGACGCCATGAGTGCGTACTCGATCCCGTTGTGCACCATCTTCACGAAGTGGCCGGCGCCGGCCGGGCCGCAGTGCAGGTATCCCATTTCCTCGGGTGCCGGATCTCCGGCGCGACCGGGAGTGCGTTCCGCCGTCCCGCATCCGGGGGCGAGGGCGCGAAAGATCGGGTCCAGCCGGCGCACGACCTGATCGGGCCCGCCGATCATCAGGCAGAAGCCGCGCTCCAATCCGAACACGCCACCGCTCGTGCCGCAGTCGACGTAGTCGATCCCGCGCGGAGCGAGCGCGTTCGAGCGCGTGATGTCGTCGACGTAGTGCGAGTTGCCGCCGTCGATGAGGGCGTCGCCCCGTGCCAGATGGGCGGCGACGTCGTCGACCACGGCGCCGGTCACGCCCGCGGGCACCATCAGCCAGACCGAGCGCGGAGGCGTCAACTTCGCGACGAGATCCGCGACGGAAGTCGCACCGACGGCCCCCGAGCGGGCGAGCGTGTCGACCGCGGCCGTGTTGTGGTCGTATACGACGCACTCGTGCCCCGCGTGGGTGCAACGCCGCACGAGGTTCGCGCCCATGCGGCCCAGTCCGATCATTCCGAGCTGCACGTCAACTCCTGTCGGTCGTGACCGCCGGCATGTGCTCGCTCGCTGCGACTGCGGCGCCGACGATGCCCGCGAGATTTCCGAGCTCGGCGATGCTCACCTCGCAACCCGGGTCGACGCGATCGAGGAACCGGTCGGCGTGCTTGACGATCCCACCGCCGATCACGATGAGCTCGGGCCAGAGGATCGCGTGGAGCTGGGTGAGATAGCGATCGAGGCGGCGCGTCCATCGCTTCCACGAGAGGTTGAGCGCGGTCCGCGTCGCGTCCGACACCCACGCGTCCGCGAGGTGTCGGTTCACGAAGATGTGACCGAGCTCGGAGTTGGGGACCAGCACGCCGTCGTTGAGCACTGCGGTGCCGACCCCCGTTCCGATGGTCACCATGACGACGACCCCGCGGCGGTCGCGCCCGGCCCCGTACCGGGCCTCGGCCATGCCTGCCGCGTCCGCATCGTTCAGGACGACACACGGCCGATCAGTCGCACGTGAGAGCAAAGTCGCGGCGCGCGCGCCGATCCACTTCGGATCGATATGGGTCGCGGTGTGCACGACGCCGTTCGTGACCACCGCGGGGAGCGTGCAGCCGATCGCGCCGTCGCTCGCGAACTTGCGCACAAGGCCGGCCACGGTCGTTGTGATCGCGTCGGGCGTCGCGGGCTGCGGCGTCTCGACGCGCACCCGTCCCGTCGCCTGACCGTCGGCGAGGTCGACCAGCGCGGCCTTGACGCCGCTGCCGCCGACGTCGACGCCGACGAGCGCGAACGTGTCGGTCTCCGTAGTCATCCGCGATGAAGCTACTGCCTCGCGAGCTAGGTTCCGGCAGTGCCGGCACTCGAGGACTACGCACTGCTGGGCGATCGGCGGACGGCCGCGCTGGTTTCGCGCGCCGGATCGGTCGACTGGTGGTGTGCACCGCGCTTCGATGCACCGGCGTGCTTCGCGGCGTTGCTCGGAACGGCCGAGCACGGCCGCTTCTCCATCGCCCCCGAGGACGGCGTCGTTCGCACGACTCGCCGTTACCGACCGGGCACGATGGTGCTCGAGACCGAGCACGAGACCGCGTCCGGACGGGTCCGCGTCGTCGACTGCCTCGCGCTGGGGCATTCCCGTCCGCTGCTCGTGCGGCTCGTCGAGGGCGTCGATGGACAGGTCGATATGGCGGTCGAGCTCATCGTGCGTTTCGACTACGGCTCGATCGTCCCGTGGGTATACCGCGCCGACGATCGCTGGCGCGCGGTCGCCGGTCCCGACGGTCTCGAGCTCTGCACACCGTTGCGGATCCACGGTCGTGAGCTGACGTCGGCAGCCGAATTCACGGTCGGGGCCGGCGAACAGGTTCCTTTCGTTCTTGGTTGGTTTCCTTCGCACGAGCCGCGCCGGGTTCCCGACGACGCGCGCGCGCTCGTCGAACACACGACCACCACCTGGGACAAATGGTCGGCGCGTTGCGAGTACGGAGGCGAGTGGCGCGAGCCGGTACTGCGCTCGCTCATCACGTTGGAGGCACTCACCTTCGAGGCGACGGGTGGCATCGTCGCCGCCCCGACCACGTCGTTGCCGGAGATGCCGGGCGGCACGCGCAACTGGGACTACCGCTACTGCTGGGTGCGCGACGCGACCTTGACGCTCGAGGCGTTCATGATCGGCGGTTTCCAGGACGAGGCGTTGCGTTGGCGCGAGTGGCTCTTGCGGGCGGCCGCGGGTGACCCGGAGCGGCTGCAGACGATGTACGGCGTCGGCGGCGAACGGCGTCTCACCGAGCTGGAGCTCGACTGGTTGCCCGGGTACGAGAGTTCCAGACCGGTGCGGACCGGCAACGGTGCCCATACGCAGCTCCAGCTCGACGTGTACGGCGAGCTGCTCGACGTGCTGTGGCAGGCCGCACGCGCGGGGACGCCGCCGAGCGAAGGCTCGTGGTCGCTGGCCCGGCTCCTGCTCGACGTTCTCGAGACCCGCTGGCGCGAGCCGGACGAGGGCATCTGGGAGGTGCGAGGACCTCGCCGCCATTTCACGCACTCGAAGGTGCTGTGCTGGGTCGCGTTCGACCGCGCGGTCGCGATGGTCGAGCAGGGGGGCTACGACGGTCCGGCCGACCGCTGGCGCGCCGTGCGGGACGAGATCCACGCGGAAGTGTGCGCCCAGGGTTACGACGAGCATCTGGGTGCCTTCACGCAGTGCTTCGCCTCCACGGAGCTCGACGCGTCCGTGCTCATGATCCCGCTCGTCGGGTTCCTTCCCGGTGACGACCCGCGTGTGCGTTCGACGATCGACGTCCTGCGGCGCGAGCTCACGGACGACGGCCTCGTGCAGCGCTACGACCCCTCCGATCCGCGTCTCGACGGCATCGGCGAGCCGGAAGGAGTCTTCCTGCCGTGCAGCTTCTGGATGGTCGAGGCGCTCGCGCTCGCCGGCGAACGCGACGACGCACGCGCGTTGTTCGAACGCCTGCTCGGCCTCGCCAACGACGTCGGATTGTTCTCGGAGGAGTACCACCCGAAAACGCGCCGGCTCTTCGGCAACTTCCCGCAGGCGTTCACGCATCTCGCGCTGGTCGGGGCCGCGCACACGCTCGCGCCGGAGCGCTCGCCCCACAGTCGCCGGCGCCGCGACCCGAGCCCCGGAGCCGGCCCGGTTCCGTGACTGTGGAAGAAATGCCCTGACGTAATCTGCCGCTATGGCGCTCGTCACGAACACGGTCAAGGGATCGTCCGCGCAACGCTTTTTGTTGCTCGTGCACGGCTACGCCGCCGACGAGCGGGATCTCGGGGGGCTTCTTCCCTACCTCGACCCGGACGGCGTGTTCGCGGCGGTGATGCCACGGGCGCCTCTCCCGGCGCCCGGCACGCCGGGGTACATGTGGTACGACATGGTCGGCGACGGTGACGTGGCGGGGCAGTTCGCAGCCGCGCTCGACGAGCTCGACGCCCTGGTCGACGCGCAGTGCGCGCTGCTCGGCTTCGATCGCGCGAGCGCGATCTTTGGCGGGTTCTCGCAGGGAGGCGGGCTCGCCCTCGCCCTCGGCCTGTTCTCGAGGTCTGACGGTGTCCCGCGCGTGCGCCCCGCCGGCGTGCTCGCGATGAGCCCGGCGGCGATGACCGGTCCGGTCGACGACGGCGCGCGCGACGTTCGAGTGCTGGTGCAGCACGGCACCGACGATCCGCTGATCCCGGTACAGCGCTCTCGGGATCTCGCCCGCGACCTGCGGGAGCTCGGTATCCCGACCGTGTACCGCGAGTATCCGATGGAGCACCAGGTGGCGCTCGAGGGCCTGCGCGATGCGCGTACGTGGCTGACGGAGGTGCTCGGCGGCGAACGGCCCGACGAGCCGGTGCCCGAAGACCCGGTCGAGCTGGTGCCCCCGGTCACGACCGCGCAGTGGGAGGCCCAGGTGCTGCGCAGTGAGCTGCCGGTGATCGTCGACTTCTGGGCGCCGTGGTGTCAGCCCTGCCGCCAGGTGTCGCCGATCGTCGAGCAGATCGCGGCGATGCGCGCCTCGTCGTACAAGGTCGTGAAGGTGAACATCGACGACGAGCCGAAGCTGGCGCAGGAATACGGGGTGCAGAGCATTCCGATGATCGGGCTCTTCCGCAACGGCCGGCTCGAGCGCGCGTCGCTCGGGCTCAAGCCGCGCCCCCAGATCGAGGCCGAGCTCGGGATGCTCGTCATCCCCTGACGTCGGTCGGGGGCGGCCCTCGCGCTCAGTGGCGCTTGATGGACTCGGAGACGTCGCGCATGGTCGCCGCGATCGCATCGGCGATCGACGTACCGGCGCTCTTCATCTCGTCGCGCATCGCGGGGTCGCGCAGCGTTGCTCCGATCGTCGTGAATCCCGCGTCCAGCGCCGCGGCCAGCTGACGCAGTGCGTCGTTGACCTTTTCCCGCTCGTCCGTGCCGAACGCGGCGTTGGCGTCGAAACGGTCCTTGAGGCGCCGCCCGAGGTCGCTCCAGCGGTCGCCGACCTCGTCCCACTTTTCCTTCGCTTCGGCCATTTGTCTTCTCCTCAGCTCTTCACCGTGATCCGAGGACCCGGCCGGCTACCGGTGACCTCGCCAATGACTGCGGACGCAAGCGTGCCGCGTGTCCGGCACTCCTCCAAGAGTCGATCGGCCCGGTCCGGCGGGACCGACAGCAACAACCCGCCCGAGGTCTGCGCGTCGGCCAGGAGGAGCTGCTCGGACAAGGCCAGATCGCCGAAGTCGACGTCTTCCGCGACGAAGGCGTGATTCCGCTGTGTGCCGCCCGCGATCATGCCCGCGCCGATCAGCTCCCGGACCCCTTCGATCACGGGAACGGCGCTCGCATGCACGACGGCGCCGGCGCCGGACGCCACGCACAGCTCCCGCAGATGTCCGAGCAGCCCGAATCCGGTGACGTCGGTCGCCGCCTTCACGCCCACCGCGAGCGCGGCGTCGCGCGCCGTGTCGTTGAGGGCCGTCATGACCGACACGGCGATCGCCAACAACTCGGGGGCCGCGGTCTCGCGCTTGACCGCCGTCGAGATCACCCCGAGCCCGAGCGGTTTGGTGAGCACGAGCACGTCTCCGGGGCGCGCGCCCGCGTTCGTGAGCACACGCGCCGGATCGACCGTCCCGACGACCGCGAGCCCGTACTTCGGTTCGGCGTCGTCGATCGAGTGTCCGCCGGCGATCAGACAACCGGCGGCGGTCGCGACGGCTGCGCCGCCGTCGAGTACCCGGGCGAGGAGCTCGAACGGCAGGCCCTCGCGCGGCCACCCGACGAGGTTCAACGCGAGCAGCGGTGCGCCGCCCATTGCGTAGACGTCGGAGAGCGCGTTGGTCGCGGCGATCCGTCCCCAGTCGAAGGGATCGTCGACGATCGGCGTGAAGAAATCGGTGGTGACGACGATCGCCAAGTCGTCGCGCAGCCGGTAGACGGCGGCATCGTCGGCGGTGTCGAACCCGATCAACAAGTCGGGATCTGCCACTGATCCGTAGCCTCGAACGAGCCCGAGGACCGTGCGCAGGTCGGCGGGTGAAAGCTTGCAGCCACAGCCCGCGGCGTGTGAGAACGCCGTGAGGCGGACCGTCTGCGTCACGATCGCATGGTAACGACGCTTACGGACGCGACCCCAGCGGCACGAGATCGGACCGGTAGTAGCTCACCTGCTGCACGAACGAGCCGGTGTGTGGGGCGTCGATCATCACGCCCGGCCCGACCAC
>JAUZEM010000167.1 GCA_030839005.1 Actinomycetota bacterium
CTCGACGCCCTCGGCGAGGAGACCGCCCGGCTGCTGCGCTCCGCGCGCGAGGCGAGCGACGACATCCGCAGGAAGGCCGAGGAGCGGGCCGCACGGCTGGTGGACGAAGCGGCCGGTGACGCGGAGCGGACCCGCGCCGAGGCGGCAGAGCAGCTCGCGTCGCGTGTCTCGGAAGCCGAGGCCAAGACGGCCGAGCTCGTCGCGACGGCCGAGGCTCGCGCGTCGTCGACCATCGACACGGCCGCGGCCGAGGCCGAGGCTCTCGTCGAGAGCGCCCGTCGGCAGGGACGCGAGATGCTCGACGAGGCGAAGTCGGCGCGTGAGCGCGTGCTCGGCGATCTTGTGCGCCGGCGGACACTTCTGAACGCGCAGATCGAGGCATTGCGCGGCGGACGAGACCATCTCCTCGACGCGTACCGCACCGTCAAGCGCACGTTCCTCGACGCCACCGAAGCCCTCGTGCAGGTCGAGGCACGCGCGGCAGTCGAGCGATCGGCGTCGAGCAACGAGACGATCGACGTCGCGGCCGAGATCGCGGCCGAGATCGAGAAGCTCGACATCGCCGTGCCGACGGATACCGGGGACGGGATCGAGACCGCGATGTCGAGCTTCACGGCCGGCGATGGTGAGTCCGCCGAAGACCCCGAGACCGAGGTCGCCACCGCGCTGGCCGACGTCGACACCCTCTTCGCCCGCCTGCGCGCCGGCAACGACGGCCCGGGATCCGGCCCCGAAACCGAGGCGATCGACACGACGCCCTTGCCTGATACGACGCTCTCGTCCGATACGACGCTCTCGCCTGGTACGACGCCCTCGTCCGATACGACGCCGGCATCGGGAACGAGCGCGCTCGCCTCGGGAGCGCCGCGTTGCACCGATGACGAATGGCGCACGCGGCGGGCAAAGGCGATCGATCCGTTGCTGCCGGCGCAGCTCAAGCGCGCCAAGCGCCGCGCCCAGGACGACCAGAACCCGCTGCTCGACTCGGTTCGACGACACCAAGGCCGCCCGCGCGCGCAGCAGGTGCTCAGCGACGGCGACGCGGCGCGAAATGCCTGGGCGGCAGTGCTGCGTGACGCGCTCGACCGCGCGTACGGCGCCGGGCGGACCGCGGCGGGCGCAAGCGCGGAGCTCGTGAGTGACGATGTGGCAGGCGACGCCGCGGCGGCCGTCATCGCACCACTGCGCGAGCGTCTGACCGTCGCGATCGACTCCGGCGAGGAGGGAGACACCGGCGGTCTCGTCGAGCGCATCGGTGCTCGTTACCGCGAGTGGAAGAACCAATCGCTCGAGCGAACGCTGGTCGAGATGCTGGCGTCGGCATGGACGCGCGGCGTGTACGACGCGGTTCCCGAGCAAGCGGTGCTGTGGTGGGTGCCGTTCGAGGAAGGCAGTTGTCCCGATTGCGACGACAACGCGCTCGAGCCGACCGTGAAGGGCAAGCAGTTCCCAACGGGACAGGCCTTGCCACCTGCACATCCGGGCTGCAGGTGCCTCCTCGCACCCGCCGGTTTGCTCGACGGTAGGTGATCGCAGCGCGTCGAGCGCGCCGCGACCCCAGGCTTCGCTACTAAAATTGCGCGCCCGCCTCGACCGTTACCCGTGACCTAATATCGCCGAGATGCGAGTTGCGCCGGTCGAGGGCCGTCGACGTCCGTTCGGCCTGCGGGGCTGGCTCATCGTCGCGGCCGTCGCACTCGTCCTCTTGTTGTTGAGTCTGCGCGGTCTCGCGCGGTTCTACACCGACTATCTCTGGTTCAAAGACGTCGGCTTCTCGCACACGTGGCGCGCGCTGTTGTCGGCGAAGGCTGTGCCCGCGCTCATCTTCTCGTTGGTCTTCTTCGTCGTCATGCTCGTGAACCTCGTCGTCGCCGACCGCATCGCGCCGCGCTATCGCGGTACGGGCCCGGAGGACGAGATCATCGAGCGCTACCGCGGCTACGTCGCGCCGTACGCGGGACGGGTCCGCGTGCTCGTCGCCGCCTTCTTCTCGCTCATCATGGGCTCCGGCGTCTCGGCGCAGTGGCAGAGCTGGATCCTGTTCTCGAACTCGACCTCGTTCGGCATCAAGGATCCTCAGTTCCACAAGGACATCTCGTTCTACGTCTTCCGGCTGCCGTTCTTGCAGTTCGCGGCGGGGTGGACCTTCGCGGCGCTGCTCGTGGTGTTGATCGTTTGCGGGGTCTTTCACTACCTGAACGGCGGTATCCGGCTCCAGAGCCCGTTCCAGCGGGTGACCCCGCAGGTCAAGGTGCACCTTTCGGTGCTGCTCGGGCTGATGGCGCTGACGAAGACCTATCAGTACTACCTGGCGCAGTTCGCGCTCACGAAGTCGAAGAACGGCTTCGTCGACGGTGCGACATACACCGACGTGCACGCGCACCTTCCGGCGCTGCGCCTGCTCATCGTCATCTCGATCGCCGCCGCCGGCCTCTTCATCGTGAACATTTGGCGCCGGGGCTGGGTCTTCCCGATCATCGCGGTCGGGTTGTGGGGGTTCATCTCGATCGTCGTCGGCACGATCTATCCGGCGGTGATCCAGAAGTTCACGGTGCAGCCGAACGAGCTCCAACGCGAATCGCCCTACATCACGCGCAACATCGCCGCGACCCGCGACGCGTTCGGCCTGTCGAAGATCTCGACCCAGCAATTTACGTACGACTCCACGCTCGACCCGGCCGCGACGGCCGCCGCGAAGCCGACGCGCGACAACGCGCGGCTCTACGATCCGTTACCGGCGCAGGACGCGTTCAAGGTGACGCAGGAGATCACACCCTTCTACTCGTTCACCGACGTCGACGTCGATCGCTACAAGATCGGCGACGAGAGCTCGAAACCGATCCTCGCTTCGGTACGCGAGCTCGATCTGGCCCACCTTCCCGACAACTCGTGGACCAGTCAGCACCTCGTCTACACGCACGGGTTCGGCGCGGTCGCCGCCGCGGCCAACGAGGTGAGCGTCGACCAGCCGAGCTACGTGCTGCAGGGCATCCCGCCCACCGGCGAGCTCAAGCTCGACCCGAAGTACACGGGCGTCTATTTCGGCGAGGGAATCGGTGGCTACTCGATCGTCGACACCAAGGTCGCGGAGCAAGAGGCGGCGAGCGCGGGCAGCACGAAGGCCACGAAGTACGAGGGAAAGGCCGGCGTGAAGGTATCGAGCTTGCTGCGTAAGACGGCGCTCGCAATACGATTCGGCGACTGGAACCTGTGGGTCTCGGGACAGGTGACGAACGGCTCGCGGGTCATCTACGTCCGGGACGTGAAGCAGCGGGTGCAGACCGTCGCCCCGTTCCTCAAATTCGATTCCGACCCCTATCCGGTCGTGGTCGGCGGCCGTATCCAGTGGGTCCTCGACGCCTACACGACCACGAACGACTATCCGTACGCGCAGTCGATCCACCCGCAGGAGCCGGCAGGGAGCGGGCTCGACACCGACTTCAACTACGTGCGCAACTCGGT
>JAUZEM010000159.1 GCA_030839005.1 Actinomycetota bacterium
CGGCACCGATCCGTTGGACGCGCCGGGCGAGCAGGACATCACCGCCGACGTCGTACTCGAGCAGCTCGACGCCGCCGCCGCCTTTCCGCGCGTCCGCGCCGACCGGCAGGCCGATTGGCTCCGTGCGCTCGGCATCGACGAGCTCGTCGACGAGGGCCGCCGCAAATGGGAAGCGGGCGCCGCGCGCGGCGACATCGATGCCCTCGCGGGGCGCAGCCGTCTCGCGGAAGCCGCCGCGCTCACCGACCCCGGCGGTCTCGGCGCGCACGGCGTCATCGTGTTCGGTGCGGGCGGCGCCGGCCGCGACTTCACCTGGTGAGGATGACTACCCTCCTCGGGCATGGCTGAGACGCTGTCCGCACTGCTGCAAGAAGGCCGCACCTTTCCGCCGCCGCCGGACTTCGCGAAGGACGCGCTGATCACCGACGCGAGGGTCTACGACGATGCCGAGCGCGACTGGCAGGGCTTCTGGGCGACGCAGGCGCTCGCGCTCGACTGGCATCGCGAGTGGGACGCCATCCTCGAATGGGAGCTGCCGTTCGCGAAGTGGTTCGTCGGCGGCACGCTGAATGCCTCCGAGAACTGCCTGGACCGCCATGTGCGGGCCGGCCACGGCGGCCAGGTCGCGCTGCATTGGGAGGGCGAGCCCGGCGACAGCCGCGCCGTCACCTATACGGAGCTGCTCGACGAGACGTCGCGTGTCGCGAACCTGCTACGCGAGCTCGGTGTCGCGAAAGGTGACCGGGTCGCGATCTACATGGGAATGGTGCCCGAGACGGTCGCCGCCATGCTCGCCTGCGCGCGTATCGGCGCGGCGCATTCGGTGGTGTTCGGTGGTTTTAGCGCGCAGTCGCTCAAGGACCGGATCAACGACGCGCAGGCGCGCGTGCTGATCACGGCCGACGGTGCCTGGCGCCGGGGCTCGATCGTCGCGCTCAAGCAGATCGCCGACGAAGCGCTGGCCGGGACACCGTCGATCGAGCACGTCCTCGTGTTGCGGCGCACCGAGTCCGAGTGCGCGATGGAGGCCGGCCGCGACCTGTGGTGGCACGACGCGGTCGCCCGCCAGCCCGCCGAGTGCCCACCGGAGCCGATGGACGCCGAGGACCTGTTGTTCATCCTCTACACGTCGGGCACCACGGGGAAGCCCAAGGGAATCATGCACACGACCGGTGGCTATCTGACCCAGGTCGCGTACACGCACAAGTACGTCTTCGACCTGAAGCCCGACACCGACGTCTACTGGTGCACGGCCGACGTCGGGTGGGTCACCGGCCACTCCTACATCGTCTACGGCCCGCTCGCGAACCGGGCCACCTCGGTGCTCTACGAAGGCACGCCGGACCATCCCGCTCGCGACCGGCTCTGGTCGATCGTCGAGAAGTACAAGGTGACGTTCTTCTACACCGCGCCGACCGCGATCAGAACGTTCATGAAGTGGGGCGACGACCTTCCTGCGGCGCGTGATCTGTCGTCGCTGCGGCTGATCGGAACGGTCGGCGAACCGATCAATCCCGAGGCCTGGGTCTGGTACTACGGGACGATCGGCCGCGAGCGATGCCCCGTTGTCGACACGTGGTGGCAGACGGAGACCGGTGCGATCATGATCAGCGCGCTTCCGGGCGCGACGACCCTCAAGCCGGGGAGCGCGACCTTCCCCATTCCCGGCATCGGGGCCGACATCGTCGACGACGCGGGCGCGCCGGTCGCGATCCCAGGCGGCGGGTACCTCGTGCTGTCGCGCCCGTGGCCGGCGATGCTGCGCGGGATCTGGGGCGACCCGCAGCGTTATCGCGATACGTACTGGTCGCGCTTCGGCGACAAGTACTTCGCCGGCGATGGTGCCAAGCGCGACGAAGACGGCTACTTCTGGCTCCTCGGACGCGTCGACGACATCATGCTCATCGCCGGTCACAACATCTCGACGACCGAGGTCGAGTCCGCGCTCGTCGACCATCCCGCGGTCGCGGAGGCCGCGGTCGTCGGCCGCAACGACGCGACGACCGGCCAGGCGATCGCCGCGTTCGTCACGTTGCGGGGTGGAGTCGAACCCCGCGACGAGCTCGTCGAAGAGCTGCGCGACCATGTCGCTCGCCTCATCGGACCCATCGCCAAGCCCAAGACGATCCTGTTCACCGAAGAGTTGCCCAAGACGCGCTCGGGCAAGATCATGCGCCGTCTGCTGCGGAACGTGGCCGAGGACGAACTGCTCGGCGACACGACGACCCTCGCCGATCCCGCGGTCGTCGACGGCATCAAGTCGAAGTACCTCGCGTCACAGCCGCCCGAGGAGTAGCGCTCCCTGCCGTACCTCCCGGAGCACTGGACGTGGAGAGCGGGATCCGTGGTGCCGGCGCGGGCGGTCGTCGTCGACATCGACGGCGTGCTCTCCGACGCGTCGCTCCGTCAGCACTATCTCGAGTCGCCGCGCCGGGATTGGCGTGCCTTCTTCGAGGCGTGCGGCGAGGACCCGGTGATCGAGGAGGTGCACCGGCTGCTCGATCTGCTCGACCCCGCCCTGCAGATCGTGTTGCTCACCGCTCGACCACACCGGGTCCGGTACCTGACCGAGGCATGGCTGCGGAGGTACGCCATCCGCTGGGACCTCCTGATCATGCGCCCGTGGGGCGACTACGAGCTGGCGCGCGACTTCAAGCAGTCGACCGTGTGGGAGTTGCGCTCCGCCGGGTTCGACCTCGCCCTCGCGTTCGAGGACGACCGCCGGAACGTGGCGATGTTCCGGTCGGAGGGCATCCCGTGCCTCTATGTCCACTCGGGGTATTACGACTGACCGCGCGGGAGCGATGGGCCGTTGCCGTGCGCAGGTGGTTCGCAGCAACCTCTCAGGCATTTCTGGTTCCATACTGGTGTTCACCCACCGGAGGTAACACAGATGTTCAAGAACAACGTCAAGACGGTGGTGCTGCTCACCGCGCTTGCCGCGCTTTTCATGGGAGTCGGCTCATTCTTCGGCCAGGGCGGCTTCATCATCGGGCTCATCCTCGGACTCGTCTTCGTAGGCGGCTCGTACTGGTTCTCCGACAAGATTGCAGTCCGCGCCGCCGGTGCGGTTCCCGTCTCGGAGACCGACGCACCCCAGCTGTACGCGATCGTGCGCGACCTGACCCAGCGCTCGGGGATCCCCATGCCGTCGATCTACATCAGCCCCGCCTCCCAACCGAACGCGTTCGCTACGGGCCGCAATCAAGAGCACGCGGCGGTTGCCGTGACGCAGGGCCTTCTGCAGGTGCTCGACCAAGAGGAGCTCCGTGGCGTGCTCGCGCACGAGCTGTCGCACGTGCACAACCGCGACATCCTCATCGGGTCGGTGGCCGCGGCGGTGGCGCTCGGGATCACCTTCCTCGCGCGCATGCTGATGTGGGGCGCGATCTTCGGTGGTATGGGCGGGAACAACCGCGACGGCGAGGGAGGCAACATCTTCGGCCTGATCGCGATGGTGATCTTCGCCCCGTTGGCGGCCGCACTGCTACAGATGGCGCTCTCGCGCTCGCGTGAATTCGAGGCCGACCGCAGCGGTGCGGAGCTGCTGGGCACCGGCGAGCCGCTGGCCCGCGCGCTCGAGAAGATCGATTCCTACGCGAAGCAGATCCCGATGAACGTCGACCCCGCGCTCGCGACGGCGTACATCATCAACCCGCTCAGCGGCCGCAAGGTGAACTTCGCGAACCTGTTCAGCACGCACCCACCGACGGAGGAGCGCATCGCGCGTCTTCGTCACCAGCACACGCACACGCACTGATTCCGGTACCGCGGCGGCGTCCGCACCGCGCCGGTCAATCGCGGAAGTTTGTGAACTGGAGCGGCACCCCGAAGTCGTGCTCGCGTAGCTTCTGGATCGCCGTCTGAAGGTCGTCGCGCTTCTTGCCGGTCACGCGCAGTTGGTCGCCCTGCACTTGGTGCTGCACGCCTTTGAGCCCGATCCCCTTCACGAATTTTCCGATCTCGCGCGCCTTTTCGTCGTTGATGCCGACGTGAAGCGCCACCGTCTGACGGGCCCGACCGCGTGACGCCTCCTCGACCTTGCCGTAATCGATCGCCTTCAGCGACACCTTGCGCTTGACGAGCTTCTCCTCGAGCACCTGCGCGACGGCCTTCAGCCGTTCCTCCGACGCCGACTCGAGCTCGATCTCGTTGTCCTTCAGCGTGACCACGCTCTCGGTTCCCTTGAAGTCGAAGCGGTTCGCCAGCTCGCGGCTCGCTTGATCGACGGCGTTGCGGACCTCTTGCAGGTCGACCTCGGACACCACGTCGAAACTCGGCATGTTTATGGCTCCCTCGCTCCGCCATCCTTGGCTGCGCTACGTCCGCACGTCTATCGCTCCCTCGCGTCGCTGGAGCGGTCGCTAGATTAGATCCGGGTCGGTACCCGAGTGGCCAAAGGGGATGGGCTGTAAACCCATTGCGTTACCGCTACGTTGGTTCGAATCCAACCCGGCCCACTTTCTCTTTTTCGCAGGCTTGCTGCGCGGCTCGCTGGCGCTCGCGATGTGAGGCTGCGCCTGCGTTCGGCGAGCTCCCTGCGCACCCGTCGGGCTGCTCCAGTCGCCGCAAGCCCACGACGGTCGCATGATGCGGCGAGCGGAGCGAGCTCGCCGGAGTCCTGAGCGTCAGCGAGCCGGGTATCCCGGCGAGTAGCGAAGGCGACAAAGAGTCAAAGCATCTTCTGCATCAACACCACATCCAGCCAGCGGTTGAACTTGCGTCCTACTTCGCGCTCCCTTCCGACCTGGTCGAAGCCGCATGAGGTGTGGAGGGCGATCGACGCTTCGTGGTCGCCCACGATGCGTCCGATCACGGAGTGAAAGCCGTGGTCGCGCGCCAGTTCGACGAGGTCGCCGAGCAGCAGCCGACCGACACCCCGGCCGCGCAGGTCGCGCCGGACGTAGACCGAGTCCTCGACGGTCGTCGCGTAGGCGGGCCGCGGCCGGTACGGCGACAATGATGCGAAGCCGCCCACCTCGCCGTCGTCGTCGACGGCGACGATCGCCGGGTGGCCGCCCGAATGCTCGTCGATCCAAGCGACCTGCTCGGCGCGGAACCGGGGAACGAGATCGAACGTCACCGTCGACTCGAGCACCTCGACGTTGTAGATCGCACGCAGCGCGTCGGCGTCGCGACGCTCGACCAGGCGGGTTCGGTACGCGTGGGGCGCCGACACGGGGGTGACGCTACGCAACGGAAGCAGCGGAGCGTGCGTGCTCGGCTAAACTCGTCGGGCTTCGCCCCCTTAGCTCAGTTGGCAGAGCACTTCCATGGTAAGGAAGGGGTCTACGGTTCGAGTCCGTAAGGGGGCTCGCCGGGGCGGGCCGATGGCCCGCTTCGCACGGCGGAGTAGCTCAGTTGGCAAGAGCACACGGCTCATAATCGTGGGGTCGCGGGTTCGAATCCCGCCTCCGCTACCCACCACACATCCGCAACACCCGAAGGTGACGCACCATGGCGAAAGCGAAGTTCGAGCGGACGAAGCCGCATTTGAACATTGGGACGAT
>JAUZEM010000170.1 GCA_030839005.1 Actinomycetota bacterium
GCGACGTCGCCCGTCGTGACGATCAGCGACCGGGCAACGGCATCGTCGACGAGGAGCGTCCCCGCGAGCAGCTGCAACACGACCGCGAACGGGGCACGTATCTCGGCCGCGTTCGGCTCCACGTGGCCGCGCGCCGCTCGGAGGCCGGCACTCGCGTCGTCGGAGCGCGCGACAGACCACGCGACCGGAACGTCCTGGTCCGTGACCACGAACGTCATGGAGCCGGCGGCGAACGCATCGGCGACGGGCCCGGCTCGGGTCGCGAGCTCCCGCATTGCGACCTCGAGCACCTCGTCGACGTCGAGCTCGCGCACCATCCGGGCGAGCTCTGCGTCGGAGAGACCCGAGACGAGGAGCGACAGCCACTGTCCCCGGCCGTCGTCGGGCGCGCCCGTTGGGCTGCGAAGGATGCGCGCGAGCGCGCCGACGACGAGACCGGCGCCGAGGCCGAGCGCGACGACGACCTCGACGCGCATGAGCCACGCCGGGCCCGCATCGGGGAGCTGCGATTTCCACAGCGCCGAGAGATCGGTCGCGCCCCCGATCAACGCGACCAGTAGCGCGACGAAGATCACACCGTAAAGCGCCTCCGCCCGGCGGCGAAGTACCGCGATCACCGTCGGAACGGCCGCGATCCACACTGCGATCGACACGAAGCTGCCGCCGAGGAACTGGACCAGCTTGGTCAGGTTGCCACCGGGTCGGGGGATCTCGAATCCGATCGCGTGCGCGACGTCCGAGAGCACGAGCAGACAAAGGAGCACCGCGAGCGCTCGCGACCACCTCGGCCACGCGGCGCCGAGCACACCGGCGGCGAACAGGGCCACGAGCGCCGGGATCCACGGGAGACCGCTCGGCCCCGGAACCCAGTCGAGCGAGACCGCGATGGCGACTCGTTCCCCGTTGTGGACGAGGACGACGTTCCGTTGCGAGAGATGATGGAAGCGCCCCGGCGACTGCGCGACCGGGGGCGGCGGTTGCGGGCTCATCCAGTGAATGTTGTGGTCGTGCCAACGCGCACTGTGACTGTCGGAGATCTTCTGCCACTGCGGGACCGCGGTGGGAGAGGTGTCGATGTCCGCCGGAACGGCCCCACCCAGACGGGTTCGATTGATATAAGTCGCCTGAGAATGCAGGTTCTCGAAGACACCGCTCGGCCCGATGCGGAGATACGGCTCGCCTTCGTAGCCGAGGACGGTGACCTCGGTCGAGCTCCGGTTGGTGACCTCGATCTTGCTTCCGAGGTCGACGATGCGTGCGCTGATACCGGGGACCGCCGGCGCGATCGCGACGACCCGGCTGCGGTAGTTGGTCGACCGGGGCCCGGAGATGGTGTGCGCCGACACGGGCGCAGCCGTCAGCCCGACGAGCACGACGGCCGCGGCGGCTACCGCGGCGAATCGGATCGCGACCGATCGGCGCACGGGAGCACGTTATGGCGCGCGCTGTGCGCGTCGAGACCGGCCCGCACCGAGCTACAGCGCGCACGCGTCGTAGTGTGACCCGCACATGAGAGCAGGGCGCCTGGCGCGGCTCTGCGTCGTGCCGGCGCTCGCGGGGATCATCCTGGTCGCGATCGCCGCCCCGGCGTCGGCCCACGCCGTCTTGAAGAGCACGGATCCACCGAAGGACGGCGTTGCGGCCACGTCTCCGCCGGACCTCTCCCTGACGTTCAGCGAGAACGTCGAGGTCTCGTTCGGCGCGGTGCGCGTGTACACCTGCGCCGGTCAACGCATCACGACGGGCACACCGCGGCACTCGCCGGCGACCGATCGCACGGTCGTGGTGTCGATTCCGAAACTGTCCCCGGGCGTCTACCTGGTCGCGTGGCGCGTGATCTCCGCCGATTCGCATCCGGTCGACGGCAGCTATTCCTTCCGCATCGGCCCCGGGGCGGCCCCCAGCGTGAACGGCTGCGCGACCGAGACGACCGCCAAGAGCAGCGTGACCGTCGGGACGCTGTTCGGCGTCGCTCGGGCCGGCGTCTTCGCCGGCCTCGCCCTGTTGATCGGTGGCACGGTGTTCCTGCTGCTCATCGCCGGCGGTTCGAGCGCGGCGCGGTCGACCCGCCGCGCGATCTGGAGCGGCTGGATCGTCCTCGCGGTCTCGACGGTCGCGGCGGTGGCGCTGCAGGGTCCGTACGCGGCGGGCACCGGCATCGGCGACGCGTTCAAGTGGTCGGTCGTCCACGACGTGTTGCAAACGCGCTTCGGTCACGTGACCGAGGTCAGGTTGCTGCTACTCGTCGGCGCGTTGGTGCTGCTGGCGTCCCTCGGGCGCATCGACCGCCGCCGGCGGGCCCCGCTCTGGTGGACAATCGCGGCCGCGATCGTGGCGATCGGTCTCGCGAGCACTCCGGGTTACGCGGGACATGCGGCGACCGGCGACTTCACGATCTTCGCGGTGCCGCTCGACACCATCCACGTGCTCGCGATGAGCGTGTGGCTCGGCGGCTTGGTCGCGCTGCTTCTCGAGGCATTCGGCGGCAGCTTCAGTGGCGGTCTCCGGCGCGCGTTGACGACCTTCTCGCGCGTCGCGTTCTGGTGCGTCGTCGTTCTGGTCCTCAGCGGCCTGTTCGCGTCGTGGCGCCAGGTCGGGTTCGCCGTCCGCGGCTACACGAGCACGAGTTACGGCCACCTCCTCCTGATCAAGCTTGCCGTGGTCGTCGCGCTCATCGGTCTCGCCGCCCTCAGCCGCTCCATCGTGCGCAAGCACCGGACGGCGCCGCTCGACGCCCCGGACAGTGCGATCGCCGCGATCGACGAGCGAACCGTTGCCGGGCTTCGTCGCTCGGTGGCGGGCGAGGTCCTGTTCGGCGTGGCCGTGCTCGCGGTCACCGCCATGCTCGTCAACGCAATTCCGGCGCGCAGCGAGCTCGCGCCGAAGCTGTTCGCGGGCACGGTGAGCGCCGGCACCGGCGCGAGTGCGATGACGATCAACGTGACGATCGATCCCGCTCGCGTCGGGTTGAACACGATTCACGTGTACACGCTCACGCCGAAGGGCGCGGACCTCAGCATCCGGGACATGTCCGCCAAGCTCGTGAGCGCGGATCGCTCGACGTCGGTTCCTGCGAACCTCGTGCGCGGCGGTCCAAATCACTTCCTGACGAACAGCGCCACCATTCCCGCCGCCGGGAAATATCAAATGCTGATTCAGGTGCTCCAGGTGATCGACGGCCGCTTGATCGACACACCGGGCGTTTTGAAGGTGCCGATCCGCTGAGCGATCGGCGCGCTACTTGTTGTCGCGCTGGGCCTGGATGAGCTGCTCGGTCTGTTCGCGCTGCTCGTACACGAGCCGGATGATCCAGTACCGCAGGTAGCGCGTCAGTGAATTGCGGGCCCAGATCACGACCCCGACGACCGCGATGCCGACGCCGATGAACGCGAAGGTCTCGGCGCGCAGAACACTGAGGGCGTCCTTCCCGTCGAGCGCGCTCCACCACGAGATGATCGCGACGACGAACCCGAGGATGGTCAGACCGATGCCCCACCGTGAGCCCAGTCGCTCGGGATTGGCACCCCCGCCCGTCACCTTCAGCTTGGCGACTTCGGCCTCGAACTGCGCCAGGCGCGACGACGACATCGTGCCGCCCGCACCGGTGTTTTCGTCGTTCATGACTGGCAGCTCCTCATTGGGGTGAATCGACCACTGGGGCCGCATGATCGGCGCCAAGATACGCGTCGGCGAGCTCGCCGGCGATGCTCGCGGGCGGTCCGGTGTGCAGGAGGCGTCCGTGCAGCATGATGCCCGCGCGATCGGCGAGGCCGAGGATCTCGTGCGCGAACTGCTCCACGATCAGGATCGACAGACCCGACGCCGCGATCCGGCGCACGTGGTCGTACAACTCCTCGACGATGATCGGCGCCAGCCCCATCGACAGCTCGTCGATGAGCAGCACCGCGGGTTCGGTCGCGAGCGCTCGGGCCATCGAGAGCATCTGTTGCTCGCCGCCGGACAACGTTCCCGCGGTTTGCTTGCGCCGTTCACCCAAGCGCGGGAATTGCGCGAACGCCAGCTCGAGGACGTGGTGATAGGAGGGACCGGTGTAGGTCGCCATGCGCAGGTTCT
This sequence comes from Actinomycetota bacterium, assembly GCA_030839005.1. Classification (GTDB taxonomy): domain Bacteria; phylum Actinomycetota; class Acidimicrobiia; order IMCC26256; family PALSA-610; genus PALSA-610. The sequence continues at coordinate 4,075 of JAUZEM010000170.1, forward strand.
CGGCGACAGTGAGGTTCGGGAAGATCCCTCGTCCCTCGGGGATCAGGCACACACCCGCGCGCGCGAGCGCGTCGGGCGAGACGCCCGTGACGTCGCGTCCGCAGATGAACACACCCCCGGTGCTCGGCGTGATCTGGCCCGATGCGACGGCAAGTGTCGTCGATTTACCCGCGCCGTTCGGTCCGAGCAGCGCGAACACCTCGCCGGGACGCAGCGCCAGATCGATACCGTGCAACACGTCGATGCGCCCGTAGCCGGCGCGCACCGCGACGAGCTCGAGCACCGCCTCGGCGCCCGCGGGGCCTTCCGCCGCCGGTACCGCGTCGACGGCCGAGGTCACGACTCGGCCTTTGCGGTCCCGAGATAGGCCCGCTGCACCGACGGGTCCGCTTGGATCTCACGCGGCGTTCCCCGCGCGATGACGCGCCCGAAGTCGAGCACGCTGATGTAGCTGCAAGCTTCCATCACGAGCGGCATGTCGTGCTCGACGAGGAGTACTGCAAGTCCGCCGGAGGTGAGCTCGTGGAGCAGCACGCCGAGCGCGTCGGTCTCCTGTTCGTCGAGACCCGACGACGGTTCGTCGAGCAACAAGACTTTCGGCTCGGTGGCGAGCGAGCGCGCGAGCTCGACCAGCCGCGCGCTCCCGGTCGGCAGCGCCTCGACGCGTGTGTCGGCGACGTGCGCGATGCCGACCCGATCAAGGATCTCGTCGGCGGCCTTCACACAGTCGTAGCGCGCGGTCGCCCAACGTCGCCGCATCTCGAGCGCGACGAGCACGTTCTCGCGTGCGGTGAGGCTGCCGAACGCCTCCAGCCGTTGGAACGTGCGCGCGATTCCGAGTCGCGCCCGCCGGTAGGGGCGACGACGCGTCACCTCGTCTCCGTCGAGCATGACGCGACCGCGGCTCGGCGCCTGCAATCCCGTGATCACGTTGAAAAGCGTGGTCTTTCCGGCCCCGTTGGGTCCGATCAGACCGGTCACGCAGCCCTCGGGAACCGAGAGCGAAGCGTCATCGACCGCGAGCAGTCCGCCGAAATGAACGGAGATCTCCTCGATCTCGAGCAGCCCCATTCATCCGCTCCTCGCGGCCGCGACCGCGCGCGGAACTTCGTTACTGATCCCGAGCTCGCGGTCGACGATCAGCACGTCGGCCTCCTCGAACGGTCGCGTCAGGCCGAGCCCCCCGACCTCGGGTTCGGCGGCCGCCGCGGTCATCTCCTCGTACTCGCGCCGTGCGTCGTGACGCCATGGCAGCAGCCGGGCGAAGCCCTCTCCAATGGGCACGACCGCGCCGGACGGGTTCGCGATGATGCCGAGGACCGCGAGGCCCGGCGCGAGGTAGGTGACTCCGATCCACAGCGAGATGTGCCAGTTGCTCTGGACGATGATCAGCAAGAGGCCAAAGATGCCGGCGAACAACGCGCCCGCCACGAAACCGACTCCGCCGATGACGAGCGCGAGGACGATCGGGAGGCCGGCGATCATCTCGAAACCAGTCGGCCCGTTCAGCGTCCCCGCATTCATGGCGAAGAATGCGCCGGCAAAGCCGGCGATGCCGGCCGACAGGGCGAACACCGCGAGCTTGGTCTCGAGCACGTTCACGCCGACCGTCACCGACGCCGCCTCGCTGTCGCGTAACGCGACGAGCCGGCGTCCGAACGCGCTGCGACGCAGCGCCACGATGCCGATGCCACACAATCCGAAGACGACCGTCACCAGGATCAGGAACGCCCGCTTCGACGTGAAGTCGATACCGAGCAGATGCACGGGCTGAACCGAGCGCTCCCCGGCGCCGATCGCGAACGGCTGCGAGTAGAACACCTCCTCGACCATCGCTGCGAAGGCCAGCGTCGCCAGCGCCAGGTAAAGACCTTGCAGTCGCATCGCCGGGAACGCGAGCAGCGCACCTACCGGCACGGTCACGAGCGCGGCCAAGAAGACCGCCCAGATACTGCCGTGCGCGCCGCCGAGGCGCGCGTACGCAACGGCGCCAATCCCCGCGAACGCGAGCGGCGCCAGCGAGACCTGACCGGCCCAACCTGTGAGGGGAACGAGTGACAGCGCGACGAGGGCGGTGCACATCCCGAGTGCGAAGCGGCTGAGGTTGGTGGTATCGGTTTGCGACAAGAAGAACGTGCTCAGGATCACAATGAAGACGAGCAGCGCAAGCATCCCGATCGCCGTGTCGCGCACCGAGGACACGTGTTCCACCCGCCGAACCTGACCGATCCGCGCAAACTGGATCTCGGCGCGCGGCAGGAGCAACAGCACGATGAAGAGCATGATCGTGGGCAGCGCGTCGGGGACGTTGGTCCAACGCTCCGAGAACCGGAGGAACGAGCCCGACCATTGCGTGGCGAGCGCGAGGATCAACGCGCCGAGATAGGTCAGCGGCAGGCTGCGTAGGCGTCCGACCACCGCGGCCGCGAACGCGGTGATGATCAGGAACGTCAAGGTGGTGGTCGACATGTCCGCCGTTTCCGGTGCGAGCAGGATGCCGGCGAGCGCCGCGAGCGAGCACCCGAGCGCCCAGGCGAAACTCGAGAGCACCGACGAGCGCGCGCCGCCCAGCGCGGCAAGTTCACGATTGTCGACCACGGCACGCATGGCGATGCCGATACGCGTTTGGAACAACAAGATGCGCAGCCCGATCGCCAGCGCGACCGCCACCGCGATCGTGATGAACCGGTGCCAGGTCAGCAGCACCTGACCGACGTGGAAGCCGTGACCCTGGAAGAGCGCCGGCATCGAGTGCGCGCTGTTCTGGTTCCACAGCATGTTCGCCAGACCGATGAACGCGAACATCAGGCCGACCGTGACCGAGAGCTGCACGACCAGCGCCTTGCCCTGGAGGTGGCGCATGATCGCCCGGTCGAGCCCGATCCCGAGCAGGGGCGCGATCACCAGCACCACGAGGGGCAGAACCAGCAGTTGCGGCAACCCGTGATCGACAGTGAGCTCCCAGTCGACGTAGGCAAGGAACATGCCGATGGCACCCTGGGCAAAATTGAAGATCCCCGTCGTCGTGTACACGACGACGAGCCCGCTCGCCGCCATGGCGATGATGCCCGCGAGTGGGAGCGCCAGAACGACGAGGTTCGTCAGGCTCGTCCCGTCGACCGAATGGCCCGCCCACGCGGACTTGCTGACCAGGACGACGAACGCGATCGTTCCCACCCAGACCAGCAGGTTCGACCACCGTTGCGGCACGCCATCTCTCCTTCGCGCGATCGACGACGAGCTCGCGCTAACCCTTGTACTCCTTGACCGGG
>JAUZEM010000195.1 GCA_030839005.1 Actinomycetota bacterium
ATCGAATGGGAGCGCATCTGTTGGGCGCGGGATCGTCGACAATCGAGATCGAAGGCGTCGAAGCGCTGCGGGCCGTCGACAGTGAGATCATGGCCGACCGGGTCGAGGCCGGAACCCTCCTCATGGCGTGCGGCATCGCCGGCGGCGAGATCGAGCTCGACGGTGTGCGACCCGAACACGTCGAGATCGTCTCGATGAAGCTGTGCGAGATGGGCATGCGCATCTCGCCGACGAACGACGGACTCTGGGCGCTCGCCTCGCGGCGATTGCGCGCGGTCGACGTCGCCACGTTGCCCCATCCCGGATTCGCGACCGACTTCATGCCCCTCGCCGTCGCGGTGATGACCGTCGCCGAGGGCAGCGCGATCGTCACCGAGAACGTCTACGACGGCCGCTTCCAGTTCGTCGACGAGCTGGCGCGCATGCGCGCCGACGTGCGGACCGAGGGGCGGCACGCCATCGTGCGCGGCGTGGAGCGGCTGTCGGGTGCGCCGGTGCGGGCCTCCGACGTCCGGGCCGGTGCGGCGCTCGTACTCGCCGGGCTGGTGGCCGACGGCGAGACGATCGTGCACGACGGTGAGCACATCGAGCGCGGCTACTCCGACCTCGCCGGTCGCCTGCGGTCTCTGGGCGCCGACGTCGAACGTCTCGACGACTGACGGGCGGCGAACGGCCCGGCTCGAGGGATTCGGCCTGGGTCCAGGGCTTCGGGGAACACGCGCGATACTGAAACGGTTGTGCCGAGCAAGTCCGACGGTTTGGAGATCTGATGGCGCTTGATGTCGCCGACATGGAAGAGGGTGTCCTCGAAGCGATCGAGGCGATCCGCCCCGCGTTGCAGAGCGACGGTGGCGACATCGTGTTCAACGGGATCGACGAGGACGCCGTCGTGCACGTCTCGCTGGTAGGCGCGTGCGGGACCTGCCCGGTTTCCATGATGACGCTCAAGGCGGGCGTCGAGCGCATCATCATGGACCGCGTTCCCGGCATCTCCGAGGTCGTTGCCGACGAGTAGCGTCGGCGCTCCATGGGAGACGCCACGGTCGCGCTCGTCGAGCGCGCACTCGAGGGTGACCGGCGGTCGATCGCCAAGGTCATCTCACTGGTCGAACGGGGCGGCGAACGTGCCCGCGTCGCGATTCAGATGCTGCACCCGCGCACGGGCAACGCGTGGTCGATCGGCATCACGGGCGCGCCGGGCTCGGGGAAGTCGACCCTGACGGACCAGCTCGTGGGGAAGTTGCGCGCCGGCGGCACCGAGGTCGGCGTGCTCGCGGTCGATCCGTCGAGCCCGTTCAGCGGGGGCGCGATCCTCGGCGACCGGGTGCGGATGCAGAGTCACACGTCCGATCCCGGCGTCTTCATCCGATCGATGGCCACGCACGGGCATCTCGGCGGTCTCTCGCTCGCAACCCCGCAGGCGATGCGGGTGCTCGACGCGGTGGGCAAAGCCTGGATCGTGATCGAAACCGTCGGTGTCGGGCAGGTCGAGGTCGAGATCGCCGGGCACGCCGACACCACTGTCGTCGTGGTGAACCCGGGTTGGGGCGATTCCGTGCAGGCCGCGAAAGCGGGGCTGTTGGAGATTGCCGACGTGTTCGTCGTGAACAAGGCCGACCGGCCGGGCGTGGCCGAGACCCAGAGTGACCTCGCGGGAATGCTGGAGTTGTCGAGCCGGCGCACCTGGCAACCGCCCATCGTGCGCACCGTCGCGACCACGGGGGAAGGTGTCGACGAGCTGTTCGAGGCGATCGTCGCGCACCGGGCGCACCTTGAGGCGACAGGCGATGCCGACGCGCGGCGCCGGGCACGCCTGCGCGAGGAACTGCGCGGGTTGGTCGCGGCCGAGATGCTCGACCGCGCGTCGACGGTGTCCAGCGGGCCGCGCTTCGAGACGATCGTCGACGAGGTCGCCCGGCGCGTCCGCGATCCCTACAGCGCGGCGGAAGAGTTGCTGCTGCCGTGAGGACGCACCCGCTGCGCGCGCTGCTCGACGAAGCCGCGGCGGGGAGGTTCCCACCGGCCGACGGCCTGATCGAAGTCGTGCCGTCGCCCGGTGGTCGCGTCGACGCGATCGTCGGTCTGACCGGTCACTTCATGCTCGCGGCCGACATCGACCCCGAGGAGCTCGCGGCGCGGGTTCCGTCCGGCGACTTCTCGCTCCCGATGTCGCCCGCCATTCTGAGCTGGCTGGGCCGGCGCCTCGGGTCGACGCCGACTACCTTCGACGTGCTGCTGTGTCGCGTCGGTAACGGCGCGGGCGCGCCCGCTTGGATGCGCGAGGTCGACGGTCACGATCATCCGCGGGTTGAACGCGCGGCGCGGTACCGGCGCGGGATGCGCGTGTTCGTCGCCGACGACGACGCCGCGGTGCTCGTGGTCGGGCGCGGCGTCTGTGATCGTTGGGACTTCGGTTTCGAGGTGATGCCGAATGCACGGGGGCGCGGATTGGGCCGGAAGGTAGCGCGGGCGGCCGCCGCGCTGGTCCCCGCCGGCGAACCGCTATGGGCACAAGTCGCGCCGGGGAACGCGGCCTCGCTGCGGGCGGTCGGCGCGGCCGGATTCGTACCCGTCGGTGCGGAGGTCCTGTTCCCCCGCTCGCCCGCGTGACTCGGTAATCCCGCGTGCCCCGGTAATCCCGCGTGCCCGGTAATAGTGTCCGCCGATGGCCGACGATCTCGTTGTTATGGAGTCGCACGACGACGGGGTCGTAGTGGTGCGCCTGAACAACCCGCCGATGAACCCGCTGTCGCGGGCCTTGCTCGAACGCTTGCGCGACATTGCGCGCGCGGTCGGCGACGATCCCACGGTGAAGGCCGTCGTCGTGGCGGGCGGGGAGAAGGCATTCGCCGCGGGAGCCGACATCTCCGAATTCTCGGGTCAGGACGCCGCGCGGGTGATCGCGGGCGCGTTCCGCGACGCGTTCGACGCAGTCGTCGCGATCCCGCGTCCCGTGATCGCGGCGATCCGGGGTTACGCGCTGGGCGGCGGGTTGGAGCTCGCGTGCGCGTGCGACTTTCGGGTCGCGGGCGAGACCGCTCGAATGGGCCAACCGGAGATCCTGCTCGGCATCATTCCCGGCGCGGGCGGAACCCAGCGATTGACGCGTCTCGTCGGTCCCGCCCGGGCGAAGGACATGATCTGGAGCGGCCGTCAGGTTCGCGCCGAGGAGGCGCACGAGATCGGTCTCGTCGACCGGGTGGTCACGCCCGGCGAGGAGGAGCACGCTGCGCTCCACTGGGCTTCGGAGCTCGGAAAGGGCGCGGTCGTCGCGATGGGGATGGCCAAGCGTGCGATCGACGACGGTCTCGACTGTCCGCTCGCCGACGGTCTCGACCTCGAGCGCGATGCATTCGTCGAAGTGTTCGGCACCGAGGACGCGCGCACTGGGGTGGAGTCGTTCCTGGCGCACGGTCCCGGCAAGGCGAGGTTCTCCGGTCGCTGAAGCACGCCATCACTGGTCGACTCCGGCTACGCCTCCCCTACGGTCGGCTGCGCCTGCGTCTGTCAGCGACTCAGGCGAGGGCTCGGAGGGTGGCGCTGACGGTCGCCCGGCGGTCTTCGCCCCACGGCAGCGCGAACACGATCGGGACATCGACGCCATGGTCGGCATACGCCTGCACCGCGTCGCGCACGTGCTGCTCGTCGCCCATGATCTGGATCGCGTCGACCCAGTCGTCGCTGATCGCCTCGAGCGCGCCGTCGCGATCGCGCGCGGCCCAGCGATTCTGAAAATGTCTGACCTCGTCGATGAATCCGGCGCGCTCGAACTGCGCGGCGTACGCGGGAACGACCGCATAGTTGAGGAGGTCCTTGCGCGCGACCTCGGCGTAACGGTCGCGGTCGGTCACCGCGCAGTGGACGTACGCGTGGATCTGCGCAGCGCCGCCCGCGCGAACGCGCTCGACGCACCACGGAACGATGGACGCGGGCAGGTAGTTCAGCAGCACGACGTCGGCCAGCTCGCCGGCCAGGCGCAGCATCTGCTTGTTCAACGCCGCCAGCGCGATCTTCGGGCGCCGCTCGCCGAGCTTCAATCCGAGGCGAAAACGCTTGACGTTGTAGAAGTCGCCCTCGAAGGTGACGGTCTCACCGGACAGGCACTCACGCAACAGCGTGAGGAACTCGCGCACCTGGGCGATCGGGCGGTCGGTGTACTCCGCGCCGTGCCACTGACCCGCCACCGCGGGCGACGAGATGCCGACGCCCAGGAACACGTCACGGTCACCCGCGAGCTGCTGGAGCGTCGCGGCCGCCATCGCGTGCAGCGGCGGTGTGCGGAGCTGCAGCGCCAGCACACCGGTGCCGAGGCCGACGT
>JAUZEM010000209.1 GCA_030839005.1 Actinomycetota bacterium
CGTTGCTGAACGTCGGTATCGAGAAGTCGAGGTGCCGGACGTCGCGCATCAGTTGCGAGTCGTGCCAGCGCGGTTTCGCATATCCGCCGGCGCCGTTTTGTGCCGAGTTCACCGCCCGCGCCGCGAACCATACGACGTTGATGCCCACCCACACGAGCGCAACCGCGGTGACCGCTCGCCGCACCGACGCGTGCCGGACGACGGGACCGAGTCGCTCGAAGAGCCATGCTGCCAGCACCACCAGCGGCACGAAGACGGGAACCATGAGCCGCGTATTGATCGCCGCGAACGCAACCACCGAAGCTGACGCGACGAGATACACGACGTAGAGCGCGACGAACGCCGTGAGGGGCAGAAGTGATCGCTCCTGACGCGGCGACCAGCCGCCGCCGACAAGCGCGACGAGGCCCGCGACGATCGCCGCGAATACCGCGACGACCAAGACGCCACGCACGAACGACGGCGGGGCATCCGTTGCCACCCAGGTCGAGAACTCGTTGGCGGCTCGCGAGATATTCGTGAATATCGACGCCGACGCGTCCGCGCGAGGACCGAGCGGCCCGCTACCCGCGTTGACGTTGCGGATCATCCAGACGATCGGAACGCTCACCGCGGCCACCGCGAACGCGGACCCGCGAACAAAGGCCGACAAGTGGCCGCGTCGCCAAGCCGCGACCACGACGACGAGCGCGCCAACTACGGCCAACACGACGCCGGCGTAGCGCAAGTAGAACGCGGCCCACGCCAGCAGGACCATCGCGGCGGCCAGAACCCCGAAACGTTGCCGGTTCAAAACCTCCTCGGCGACCAGCACGAACAACAACAGCACCGGTAGGAACAGGTGCTCGCTGAGTGTCTTCTCATAGATCTCGAGCAGGACGGCCGAACATCCGATGCTCACCGTCGCGACCGCCCGCACGCGTTCGGAACGGACGTGGCGGCACAACACGACGTAGCCGAGAACGATCGTCGCGATCAGCGCCGCGACACTCAACCCGCGGGCCGCGTCGAGCGCGTCGATCCCGACGTGTTCGCCCAGCGAGAGCATCCAGGAATAGCCGGGCGGAAAGTCGCTGATGGCATGACCGTTTGCCGTATACCCCGCGCCCGCGCTCAAGCTGCGGGCCCCGTTGATGTAGGTCACCGAATCCGGCGTCAGACCCATGCCGTAGCGGAAGGTCGCGACCAGCACTCCGGCAACCCCGGCAACGGCGACACCGAACGTGATTGTTCGCGATGACACGGCCGTCCGCGGGCCGGCATCCGCGCCCTCGGTGGGGAGCGGGCTAATGACCTCGTCGGAATCGATGGCCACCCGATCCACAGCTCCCCGGGGCACGCCTGACCCGATCTACGACCACGTAGACGGCCACGCAGTGTCGCCGACGCGCTTCGGAGTCGTCAAGGCTCGCGGCTACCAGCTCCGCGGCCGGCGGTCATTCCCTTCGCGGCTCGCTTCCGTCCGGCGCGCTTCACGCCGGCGCGACTGCGCGACCACGAACCAGAGCGCCGCGCCGACGGCACCGGCAGCCAGGAGCGCCGCAACCGGATCCTTTTGCGCATTGATGTGCACGAAGAAACCGAGGATGCCGGGATACCAGGTCATGCCACCGCATCCTTTCCCGGACTTTCAGGCTTTCCCGGACTTTCAGGGTAGATCACGCCCCGGGCCGTGCCCGCCGCGCGGCCCGACCCAACCGGTTCGCGAGCCGAGGCGGGAGGCGCGGCCGGACGCGGCGCCAGCCCCAGTTCGCCAACTCGAGGGCTCCCGTCCGCAACGCCCCGTTCTTCGCGAAGAATCGTCGGTTGCGCCGGTCTTCGCGATCGCGAGCCGTGAAATAGCGATCCATCCACCCGGCGGCGGCGCGGGCGATCTCGCGGTTGCGCGCGAAGCGCTCGGGTTCGCAGTTCGAGACGTTCGGGACCTCCGCGTCGCCGCTCCACTTGTCGAGAAAGCTCCGGCGGTTCCTCGCCCAGAGCCCCGGCCAGTCGTCGAGGCGTGATGCCGAGCCCTTCCCGACGTGCTGCACGAGCACGCGCTGGTCGTACACGACGTCGAGATCGTTGGTCCAAACCTTGAAACACAGGTCGACGTCTTCTCCACTCGCGATCTCGTACTCCTCCTCCCAGCCCCCGAGCGCGCGCACGCGGTCGGAAGGCGCCACGTAGACGATCGCCGCCGGCGGCGCCGAGAACGGCGGAAGGACCACGACGGCATCTCCCGGCTCCGCCCGCACGTTCACCGGGTCCCGGGCGCTCGTAACCGCCGGGACGACGATCACCGCATTCGGATGCGCACGTGCGGTCTCGACGAGACGTCGGGCCCAGTGCGGCGGTAGCTCCGTGTCGTTGTTGCAGAACGCGACGAATCGGCCCCGCGACTGCGCGAGGCCCTGATTCATTCCCCGCGCGAAGCCGAGGTTGGTCGGGTTCAGCACCACACGATCTGCTGCGGCACGTGCGTAGTTCGCGGCCTCCCACGCCGAACCGTTGTCGACGATGATCAGCTCGTAGGGCACGTCCGTGTTGCGTCGAACCGATTCGACGAACAACTGCGAGTACACGAGGTTGTCCCACGCGAGTACGACCACGGAGACTTCGGGCTCCACCGGCACGGGGCATCGCGGCGGAGGCGGGGCCGACCCGGAACCGGCACACACACCGTCGAGCACGTCCGCGAACTCGTCCGTGCGTCGCTCCCAGTCGAAGTCGCGGTCGACGACCTCGAGTCCGTTGGCCGACAGGCGCGCCGCGAGCGGGGCGTCATCGAGCAGGCGGCGCATGGCGGCGGCCATCTGCCGCGCGTCTCGGGGCGGCACGACGAGCGCGGTCTCGCCGTCGACCGCGTACTCACGGCACCCGCCGTTGTCGGTCGTGACGAGTGGCGTGCCGCAGGCCAGGGCCTCGAGCCCGGGCTGGCAGAAGCCCTCGAACCAACTGCCAACGGCGAAGACTCGGGAGCTCGCATACTCGCGCCCGAGCGCTTGCTGATCGAGGTCCTTGCCCGCATACCGCTCGACGGGCACGCGCAGGAGGCGTCCGGCCTCGATGAGCGTGTCGGTGCCCTTCCAGGCGCGCTGTTGCTCACCGCTGATCAGCAGCCGGTACCGCTTGGGTCCGGGATAGGGGTGAAACATCTCGCGGTTGACGCCGCCGAGCTGCACCGTCGGCCGGTGCCCGGTCTCGGCCCAGATCTGGTCCGCGGTCCAGTTGCTGTTGGCGAGCTGCAGGTCGACGGGTACCCGAAGGCTTTCCCAGCTGCCCTCCTTGCCGTAGAGATGGGCGTAGTGGAGGGCGTAGAACACGCTTCGCCGGGCCCGCTCGAAGCGCTCGATCAGGTGCCACTGCGGCTCGTGGTTGAACAGGATCACGTCGAGCTCGTCGCCAAAGCCCGCGGTCATCGGTTTGACCTCTGCGGCGCAGCGCATCCACGTGCAGCGCAGATCCACGCCGTCGGGGAGGTAGAACGTCACTTGGTGGTTGCGATCCACGAGCCGGTTCGCAAACTCCACCATTCGCCGGATCCCGCCGAATCGACCGAGATGCGGCTCAACGAAACCGAGGCGCATGCCCCGCCCAGGATTCGCCATGGCCCGGCAGAATACTCGGCCATATAGGGCCCAAAAACGCGGACCGTGGTCGGCCGCGTGGAAGTGTGCTCGTCGGCTTGCCTAAACTTGACGCTTCATCGGATTAATCGCGGGTGCGAGGAGCAACGAATGGCGACGTCAAGGAGTAATGCCGGATGGCGACAGCGGTCGTCCGGCTTTCTCGCCGGCATCGCCGCAATCGTGCTCGTCGTCGTGCTCG
>JAUZEM010000241.1 GCA_030839005.1 Actinomycetota bacterium
GGTACTGCCCGGCGGTGTCGCCGTGATCGGCGATCCAGACCTGTACGCGTGTGCAGGCGACACCCGAGTCGCCGACGTCGCGATCGGCCCCGACCGCTCAACAGTGGTGACGATGCTCGGCGCCGACGAACGCGTGCGCCTCGTCGGATGGGCGCACGCTGCGATCTCCGCACGCGCATGGTCGCCGATGGCGGGCACCGCGCCCGTCCCGTCGACCTACGACCCCGAGAGTGGGATGTGGGAGGTCGCCGTCGAGATCGGCGCCCCCGGCTGGACCAAGGTTCACATCGGGGTCGCTGCGAGTTAGCTCAGGCGCGAGCCTGCCGCCGCTGGTGCGGTGCGCGCATGAGCCGTGTGACGCCGCTCTCGCCGTAGCGAGCGGCAACGGCGTTCGCGGCGCGGCTTAGGAGCCAGGCTCCGACGGGAACGACGACTGCGAACAGGAGCCACCGGCGCATACCTGACGGATACCCGCTCGTCCGCCGTCCAAACGGGTCCCGCGTGTGCGGTATCAGTGGCTATACGCGCGCGTCCTAGTAGTGCTGGATGCGAACGAGATCGAGGTCGGGCAGCGTCGGCATCGATCCGACAATATCGGGGTCTCGCCGGGCGAGTCGCCGCAAAGCGCGGGCTGGCGGGCACAGTTTCATTAGCAATTGTCCTTGTTTCATAGGGACTATTCGAGTATCATCGAACATGTGTTCGTATCACTTGCAGAGCTCGCCGAGGAGCGACGCGCACTCGATGCGCAGAAGCCGCGTGGCTGAAAAAGGTCGCCGCGTATGACCGATCGGGCGACTGGAGCGTCGACGGGTTCCTCAATGCCGCGTCCGCGCTGCGGGCGACGTGTCGGATCGACCAGGGCGTCGCGCGCGGGCACGTCGAACTGGCCCGCAAGCTGGAAGACCTTCCGCAGGTCGCGGCCGCGTTCGAACGTGGGGAGATCTCCCAACGGCATGCGGCGGTGGTCGCGAACGCGTGCACACCCGAACGCGCTGCGGCGATCGCCGGGGTCGAAGCCGAGCTCGTGGACGTCGGCCGCCAGCACACGCCCCAACAGCTGGGTGGGGTCGTGCGCTACCTGGTCGACGCGATCGACGGGGATGGCGGCGCGGTGTCCGACGCCGCGCGCTTCGAACGGCGCCGGCATCACATGTCAGCCCCTCGACGGCATGGTCGTCTACGACGGGATCTGCGATCCCGAGACCGGCGCGATCCACCGCGCCGCGATCAACGCCGAGATGGAACGCGACCACGTCGAAAACGACCCCCGCACGCCCGCGCAGCGTCGCTTCGATGCCCTCACCAACCTGCTGCGCCGGTCCCTCGACCGCGGCGAGGTCGGAGAATGCCGCAACGTCCGTCCCCACGTCACCGTCGTGGTCGACCTCGACGAACTCCCCGGCACGACGACCGAGCTCGTCGCCAACGTGCGCACCGAACGGCGTCACGATGGCTTCCTTTCAGCCGCAACGCTCGAGCGACTCACATGCGACTGCGACATCAGCCGCGTAATCGTGGCCGGCCGCTCCGAGGTCCTCGACGTCGGGCGCGCCACCCGCACCATCCCACCGGCAACCTGGAAAGCGCTCGTCGTCCGCGACCGGCACTGCCAAGCCCCCGGATGCGACCGGCCTCCAAGTTCGTGTGACGCCCATCACATCGTGCACTGGACCCGCGGCGGCCCCACCAACCTCGAAAACCTCCAGCTGCTCTGCTGGCAACACCACCGCCACCGACACAACCACGACGCCCAAGCCCGCGCCGCATAAACGGAAAAACCACCGCGATCCGTGCGGCTAGCCCGGCCGCCCGAAGAACGCCGCGAGCCGATCGGCTGCGCTCGCGCCGGGCGGCGGACGCTGCTCAACGCCGAATGGACTCGCGGCTCTGTCGAGGCCCTCGATATCTGCTCGCGCGATCGCGGCGAGTCGTTCGCACAACTCAGGGAGGAAGTCCGTTGGCTGACCAGTCGCCCGAGCGACATCCCACGCGTGCACGGTTAGCTCGGTGCACCGCATATCGATGAGACGTTCGGCGCTCAGAACCGCGAAGGGCGTTCGCACGGGAACCCCGCGAACCAACAAGTCCGCCAGTCGTGCGCGGACCCGAAGAAACGAGTCATCGAATGCGCCCAAAGGATCTCCCGCGAGGTGATCCTCCTCGTTCCGCGGCCCGTTCTCCTCGTGCGTCCACGCCAGCGTGCGCAGGTTCCCGGTGACAACATGATTGATCACATCCCGGACCGTCCAGCCCTCACACGGACTGTGCACATCCAGCTTGGTCGACACCGAACCGGCGATAGCGCGCCGCATCTCCTCGGCGGCATCGTCGAGGTCATCGATCACCCGCAGAGAGTGCCCGGCGGCCCGACCAATCTCCAAAAGCGAGCCGGCGACCTCGGGTTGTAGCGTTGCCTCCGGACCAGGGGGTGGAGCATGCGTCGGGGACGCGTTCTCGGAGCGGTGCTCGTCGTAGGTCTGGCGTTGGCGCCGGTCCGCGTCGACGCCATACAGCCCTCGCCCCAGCCACCGGGCGCGGCGCAGTTCAAGGTCGGTGCCG
>JAUZEM010000242.1 GCA_030839005.1 Actinomycetota bacterium
ATGTCGGGGAACGATTCCGGACCACTGGCCGAACTGCCCCCGCCCGAGCGGCGAGCACCCGGAGCTCATGGCCGCGATCAGCGGGGGTTTCGACGGCCTCCCACCCGACGCCGGCTGATCGAAAGGTCAACCTGCGCGCAGGTCGTCTTCCGAGATGACCTCGACGCCGGCAGCACGCAACGCAGCCGCGGTGACGCCTTCGCCGTCGTGGAGGGTCCGGGAGAACGTTCCGTCGTAGATCTCGCTGCTGCCGCACGAGGGACTGCGGGCCTTCAACACCGCGCCCCGGGCGCCGGTGGCCTGGGCCAACTCGACTGCGGCCTGCGCACCGCGTTCGTAGGCGGCAGTGACGTCGGTGCCGTCGGCGTTCACGACCCGGTCGCCGCGCCGTTCGGCCGCGGCCCGAGGTGTCGAAAGACCGCCGCACACCTCGGGGCACACCGGCACGAGGTGGTAGTTCTCGGCCAGGGCCTCGACCGAGCGTCGGCGGGAATGGCCGCCTTCGTGATTGCACTCCACCCCGAGCAGACACGCCGACACGAGCAGCGTGGGATGCTGCGACGAATTCGCCGTCACGGCGATTCGTTCGAAGAATCGTCGCGACGGCACTGGGCGACGGTACTCGGGGCGCGGCATTCGGGCACCGGTTGGCCGCTCGCAGGCCGGGACTCGCATCGGTGGGCGCCGGGGGGAAAGCGCCCACACTTCGTTGTCCCGGCCCGCGCTTGCGACCACTCGACCGGAGCCGAGGAACCTCAGGCAAGCGACCTTCAGGCCGACTGCGCCTGGGGAACCTCGACCTCGGGCCGAACCTTGGGCGGCCGTCCCCGCTTGCGCTTCTGGGCGACGATCTTGCCGTTCACGAACAGCTCGCCACCCCAGACTCCCCACGGCTCGCGCCGTTCCCGAGCCCCTTCCAGGCAGTGCTCCTTCACGGGGCACTCGAGGCAGAAGGCCTTGGCCGCGGCGATGTCGTCGAGCTGCTCGGAGAAGAACAGCTCGGTCATCGAACCCGTACCGTCATTGCAGCGCGCGAGGTCCTGCCAGTCAGGCTCTCGGATTGTCTCGTCGGTCTCGGTGAACTGGATGGCGAACATCGCCGATCACTCCCCGTTTTCTCGTTTTCCGTTCGTGTCTCGTACGTCGTCGTTTGCAGATTCGTCGTGCGCTCGGTAGGCGGTTGCTGCGTTCAGTTCGATCGGGGCCGGACAAAGAGAAAGGCCGCCGGGTTGCCCCGACGGCCTCGTGGTTGCTCCCTGGTAGCGACTGCTACGGATGGGACACCTCAGGGCGTCGGGACCGGCCATGCTTGAGTGCCGTCGTACCGAGCGAAATCGGCGACCACGGCGCAAAGACCGGCGAGACCGAGCACGACTGGAAGGCACGCACGCGCGCGTTCCCGGCCATGGCATCGGCTCGGGTTGCGTACATGGCGGTATTCATGTGGGCGCCTTCTCGTGCTTCCAACATTCGAGCGCTCATCGGACCATGATCGGAAAGGTCCGTCAAATGATTTTTGCCGACCGGCTCTCTGATCGGAGGGATGGCCAGTCTCTCATCGGAGGAACGGAAGGCTTCAGGAGCTTTCGCTCCGGCTCGCGGAGGCAATCCGGAGCAGCTCGGCGTGGACCGCGGGCGGCCCCGCCAAGATGTTGCCCGACCGCAGCCAGGCCCGGTCGTTGCCGGCCCAGTCGGTCACCACTCCCCCGGCCTCGCGCACGATGATGCCGCCTGCGGCGACGTCCCAGGGCCCGAGGTGGAGCTCGAAATAGCCGTCGAACACGCCCTCCGCGGTCCAGCAGAGGTCGAGACTCGCGGCCCCGACCCGGCGGAGGTCCTCGAAGCCCCGCAGCGCAGCGCCCAGGGCGCGCTCGTACTGGCCGAGCACCTCCTTGTGCCGGAACGGGAAGCCCGTTGCCACGATCGCCTGCTCCCCCGGGCGGGTGCTGACGTGCAGCGGCTTGGCGTCACGGAACGCGCCCACGCCCTGCGCCGCGGAAAAGGTGCGGTCGAGCAGCGGCGCGTGCACGACGCCGACCACCGGTTCGCCGTCGGCGATCAGACCGATCGAGACGCCGACCGCGTCGAACCCGTGCAGGAAGTTGGAGGTGCCGTCGAGCGGATCGACGAGCCAGCCGGTGTCGAACTCGTCGCCCCCGGCCTCCTCGCCGTAGACCGGCAGGCCCGACTCGCGGGTCAGCAGCTCCCGGATCGCCTGCTCGCTCGCGAGGTCGGCTTCGCTCACCCAGTCGCCGGGCGCCTTCTCGCGGACGTCCTCGAGCCGGCCGAAGTATTGGCGCACGACCGCGCCCCCGGCGTGCGCCGCGCGATCGGCGACATCCAGCAACGCGCTGTAGTCGAGGAACGTCACGCGAGGCCGCCCGCCAACGCGTCGGCGAGGTCGGCGGTACCCGCTGCGATCAGCTGCCGGCGCGCGTCCAGGTCGGAGGTGACGAGATCGCGACCCTGCGCGTCGCGCACCACCGCGCCCGCCTCGATGCACGCGAGGTATCCCGCGAGATAGTCCCAGGGTGCGTGGAAACCGCCGCCGTCGAGCATGCCGTCAAGACTCCCGGACGCGACTTCGCACAGTCCGAGCGCGGCCGAACCGAGCGAACGAAACTGTTTCCAGGGCAGCCAGCGCGCCGGCGCGTCCGTGAGATAGATCATCGACTGCTCGATCGTTTCCGCGGACGACGCCCGGAACGGAACTCCGTCTCGGAACGCGCCCTTGCCGCGGACCGCGGTGACGGCGACGCCGCTCACCTGGTTCACGACGAGGCCCGCAAGCGCACCATCGGCGTCGAGCGCACAGATCGACGTGGCCCAGTAGGGAATACGGCGCGAGCAGTTCGTGGAGCCGTCGACCGGATCGAGCACCACGGTGATCGACGCGCCCGCGTGCTCGTGCACGCCCGACTCCTCACTCACGATCCGCACACCCGCCCGTTCGAGCACGCGGCACGCCTCCGCGTCGGCGGCGAGATCGAGCGCGTACTGACCGGCTCGCGGCGTGCGCGCGCGCAACTCGGTCGGGTCGATCGCCGCGACCGCGCGTCGAACCGCGTCGGCCGCATCGGTGAAGAGCTCGAGCAGGGCGTCGGGTGACGTCATGCGATGGGGAACACCTCGACTACGGCGTTGTAGTCGGG
>JAUZEM010000257.1 GCA_030839005.1 Actinomycetota bacterium
CGCCCCGCGAGGCTGCCTACCTTCTCGTTCGTCACACCGAACCTTTGCCACGCGGCCCACGACTGCCCCATAGCCAGCGCCGATGCATGGCTCGCAAAGTTCATCAAGCCGCTCCTATCGATCAAGCACACCGCAATCTTCATCGTCTTCGACGAAGGCAATTCCAACATCGGCGGTGGCGGTCAGGTAGCCCTAATCGCCGCAGGCACTGCCATCAAGCCTCACTCGCAATACAACGCGTCGACGAGTCACTACGGCCTTCTACACACCATCGAAGACGCGCTAGCGCTTCCGCCGATCGGCAACGCGGCGCATGCTGCACCGATTACCGGGATCTGGCGGTAATCGCCGCGCCGCCCAGACACGATCGGGCCTTCAACGCCCGAGCCTTCAAGCACCGGAGGCCGATGCCCCACGGCGTGACGGAGCGTACGACGGCGACGGGCCGGGAAACGTCCCAGCCCATCGCCGCACGAGCGTCAATGCGTCGGTGTCTTGGCGACGGTCGCGGTGAAGGTAAACGTGCCGTCAGGACTCGTCTGTGAGCCTGTGCACGTGTAGCGCTGACCGAAGCCGGACTTGTTGCCGTACGTCTTCGAGAACGAAGACGGGGTTCCCACGGTCGGCGTGAACGTCCCGCTGAACGCGAGCGTCACATAGTGGGTGTTGCTGACCCACGCTGACTGACCGCTGCTGACATGAACGGTGACGGTGCCGAGAACCGTGCACGTCGCGGTAATGACTTGCTGGCCCTTGCCGTTCGAGCCGCCTGCGACCGCTGAAGTCACGGGAAGTACCGCAAGTCCGCAGGCCGTGGCGAGGACGCAAATGAACTTCTTCATCGTCTCTCTCCTTTCAGTCGGTGCACATAAGACGTGCCCGCGCTGAGCGCCCTCAGACCTGTTTTCGACCCGTTTTACTGCTGCCTTACGTCGCCACAAACGGCTCTGTCGAGACGATTGCGCCACCTCACGCCTGCCTGGCTGAGCTGCGCCACATCGCGAAGCTCGCGGCGAGCGCCCAGAAGAGCATTGCCGGAATCACAGCGACGCCGGCGAGAAGCCCGTTCGCCACTACGAGGACAAGCGAGACGACGAAGCCGAGCCACGCGAGCCAGCGTCCGAACGCGCCGCCGCGCAGGATCATCACCGAGGTCGTTGCGATCGCGACCGCGGCGGCGAGGAGCGCGAGCCCGCCTGCGGCATAGGAGATCTGCGGCAGGTAGCGCAGGAGGTCGGCGTTCGGGACCGGCTGAGACCAGTGCGACTTCGTGCCGAACCCGATCACTCCGCGGGCAACGCCGGAGACGAAGAGCATCACGACGAAGACGAGGCCGCTGCCGAAGACGATCTCCGACAGCTTCGTCGATCTGGTGTCGAGTGTCGCGAGACGCACCCGCAGGTTCGACATGAACACGAGGAACAACAGTCCCGCGATCGCGAAGCAATACATCGAGATGACAGCCGCTGTCTGGTTGCCGCCGTCGGACCAGAACTCGACGATCTTCTGGTCGGTTCCGCTCAGAGGTGCGTTGAGGCTTGCCGTCCCGATCAGGTACGCGAGCGCAAAGCCGATCCCACTGAGACCGGCAGCCTTCCCTCGCGCGGAGCGGACGAGTGTCTGTTCGAGGTGGTCGGACGCGAGTGCGGACATCGGAGACCTCCAGGTCGAGTGCTGGACGCTTGTGCGTCAGTGGACTCGACGCTACGACGAGCGCCGCGCGGTGTCGTCGAGGCGGGCACCGAACGTGCCTCGGTGCCAGCACTGGTTCATGCCGAGGGACTGCGGAGGTAGGCGAGCACGGCGAGCACGCGTCGGTTGTCCTGCTCGGAAACCTGCAAGCCAAGTTTCGCGAGGATCGACCGAACATGCGTCTCGACGGTCTTCTCGGTCAGCCACAGGCGCTGAGCGATGGCTGCGTTCGCGCGTCCCTCGGCCATCAGTCCGAGCACCTCCCGCTCGCGGGCCGTCAAGTCGGAGAGTGGATCGGCCGCCCCGTCCGGTTCGAGCAATGTTGCGACGACTTCAGGATCGAGTGCAGAGCCACCCGCCGCGACACGCCGGACGGCATCGAGAAAATCGTCGACGTCGAGCACCCGGTCCTTCAAGAGGTATCCAAACCCGCCGCCGCCGCGGACGAGCTCGACCGCGTGCCGGGCCTCGACGCTCTGGGAGAGCACGAGCACTGCCGTCCCGGGGTAGCGGCTTCGGATCTCCACTGCCGCGCGTGTTCCCTCGTCTTCGTAGGTCGGAGGCATACGTACATCGACGACCGCGAGCTCCGGTTGATGCTCGGCGACGACTGCGAGCAGCGCTTCGGCATCCCCCACGCGCGCAACAACCTCATGCCCAGCGTCTTCGAGCAGGCCGGCGAGCCCCTCGCGCAGCAACACCGTGTCTTCGGCGATCACGATGCGCACGGCAACTCCGCCTCGACCAACGTGCCCGCACCCGGCGGGCTCACGATTCGCATCCGGCCGCCGTGGGCATCCACACGATCGGCCAGCCCGACGAGACCCGAGCCCCCGCCGGCAACGGCCCCTCCCTTGCCGTCGTCCTGCACGGTGAGGATCAGCGTGTCGCGCTCACGGACTGCTGTGACATCGACGCGAGACGCTCCCGCATGCTTGATCGCGTTGGTCATCGCTTCGCACGCGACGAAGAACGCGGCCGATTCCACCGATGGCGGCAATCGTTCCGCGGTCGCACTGATCTCGACTGTCAACGGCGCCCCACGTGCGAGATCGCGTAACGCCGGAGCCAGCCCGTCGTCGAGCCGAGCGGGACGAATGCCTGCCGCGATGTGCCGCAGGTCGGCGATTGCATTGCCGATCTCGTTGACCGCCTGGTCGAGGGCTGCGGCGATCACGAGGACCTCGTTGGGGAGCGACCGCTGCATCCGCCGCAGCTCGATCCCGAG
>JAUZEM010000261.1 GCA_030839005.1 Actinomycetota bacterium
CTGGTCGCGTTCGCGCTCACCCGTACGCCGGGCGGTCTGTTCAACTTCCGGGAACGAGGTCTCGAGCCATCGCCTCAGGCGCTGATCGCGCTGGTAGCCGAGCTCGGCGTGCTCGCGTTGGTCGGGACCTGGCTGGTGGCCGAGCACGTGGCACCGCGTCCGGTTCGAACGGTTCCGGTCGCGCGGGTGTAACCCCGCGGCCTATCTCCGGAGTGATGGATGTCGAACATGCTCGGTACCCGTCGGCTGCTCCCCCCGGCCGACGGACCGTCGTCAGCGGGACCGCGCGCGTCGATGGGTGATTTCCCGCCCCACCCGCCCGCCGCGGTCCCCGACGACGGCGCCGCGGACCACCGCAGTACCGTTTCGCACCTGCACAGCGTCGGACCCGATGCCTATCCGAACTGGGACGCCATCTATCTCGACAACGTCGAGCGCCTGTACCGGCTGATGTACGCGCGAGTCGGGAACCGCGCCGATGCCGAGGACCTCACTGCAGAGGTGTTCCAGACCGCGCTGAAGCCGCTCCGGGCCTCGGCGTCGGTGGGCGAGGTCCGTGCGTACCTGCTGGCGATTGCGCGTACCGTCCTGGCGTCGCACTGGCGCCGCCACTACGGCACCGAGATCACGACCATCGACGCCGGCGCCGACCGGGCCGCGCTCGACGAGCCACTCACCGAGTCGGACGCGCCGCGCCGGGTCCGAGAGCTCCTTGCCGAATTGCCCGATCGCTACGCACGTATCCTCCAGCTGCGCTTTCTCGAATCGTGCACTCTCCGAGAGGCGGCTCACGCGATGAACATCAGCGTTGGGAACGCAAAGGTGTTGCAACACCGTGCGCTGCGCCGCGCCGCGCAGGTCACAGGAGAGAGTGGATGAACGCGCGTCGCCTCGCGGACTTTGTCGAGTCACTTCGGCGCAACCGCCGGCCGAAGCCGTTCACGCCCGACGCCGACGACGTCGACGCGATGCGTGCCGCGATCGAGCTGAACAACGCACAACCGGGCGCGGCGCTGCCTCGCGCCGAGTTCGTCGGCGATCTCCACAGTCGCCTCGCCGACCAGCTCGACGAGACCGCCGTCACCGGGGAACTCGCCCGGGCTCGGCTCAGCCGCCGACGCGTCCTCGGCGGCATCGGCGCGGTGGCCGCCGCGGCTGTGGCGGGCGGCGTTGTCGACCGTGAGCTCCTCGACTCCGGTTCCTCACCGTCCGTCCCCAGAGCACAGCAGCTCGTTCCCGACGAGGGCACTTGGCGTCCGGTCCTCGCCGCCGCCAATCTCGGTGACGGTCAAGTCGCGCGCTTCTCGACCGCGTCGACAGTTGGCTTCGTCGTCAACGACAACGGCGATCTCTCCGCGATCTCCGGAGTCTGCACGCACCAAGGTTGTCTGCTCCGTCACAACGAGGCTGCGGGACGCCTCGACTGCCCTTGCCATCGCGCGTCCTTCTCCTTGCAAGGTGATGTCCTCCGCCAACAGTTCCGCCAGCCGCTCGCGCCACTTCCGCACATTCAGGTCCGGGAGAACAACGGCCAGATCGAGATCAACGACGCCCGTCCGGTCTGAGCGCGAACAAGAATTGGCACCCCGACGCGACGATGCCTCCCGGCGGGTGGTGGGAGGCATCGTCGAAGGCGGACCTCACCCACTGGGAAGGCGAAGTGGTCCCGCGAGCGCGCATTTGAGCGGGGTTCATCTCAAAGGGCAAACCAAGTCGCGTTGGTATTTCCTCAACGCGATTAGCGCATAGTTGCCTTGACAGATATATAACCAAAGAGGGATATTAGGGCGGTGCCGACCCTCACCGCCCTCCAGGTCTTGGGCGAGCCCAGCCGGCAGGCCATCTTGGACCTGCTCCGAGGCGGAGAACGACCGGTCGGGGAGTTGGTCGACCACCTTCGTCTGAGCCAGCCCGCCGTGTCGAAGCACCTGCGCGTGCTCAAGGAGGCGGGACTGGTGGAGGCCCGCGCCGACGCCCAACGCCGCCTCTACCGCATCCGGCCGGAGCCGTTGGCCGAGCTCGATGACTGGCTGGCGTCCTACCGCCAACTGTGGACGAAGCATCTCGATCGGCTCGAGGACCACCTCGACCGAAGGAGGCGGACATGAACGACGGAACGCTTCTCACCGACGGGTCCCGGCCGGCCGTGCGGCTCGAGCGCCATCTCGAAGACCCGCCGTCGGTCGTGTGGCGCGCCCTCACCGATCGCGAGCAGCTTCGGTCCTGGTTCCCGTGCGACGTGGTCGTCGCGGACGGACGATGGGACGTCGGGGCCACGATCACTTTCCAGTTCCCGCCTGAGGTAATCGACATGACGCTCACGGGCCGCGTTCTCGCCGTCGACGAGCCGAACGTTCTCGCGTACAGCTGGGGCGAGGAGATCTTGCGCTTCGAGCTGTCTGCGGAAGGTGGCGGGACGCGCTTGGTCCTCGTCGACGAGCTACCCGCGGGCATCGCGGCCCGAAATGCCGCGGGCTGGGAAGTGTGCCTCGACCGCCTGGCCGGACTCGATCCGGCGCCGGACGCGTGGCGACCGCGCTTCGAGGCCTACGCCGCCGCGTTCGAGCCGACCCTTGGTCGCCAGGAGGGCCCGCCGGACGGCTACCAGGGCGACTGATCAGTCGTCAGCGCGCGGGTCCCGGGTGATCGCGGCGACTTCTTGCGGGCTCAACTCGACGCCGGCTGCGGCGACGTTGCTCTCGAGGTGTGAGACAGATCCTGTACCCGGGATCGGAAGTATGGCGGGCGAACGCGCGAGTAACCATGCGAGCGCGACTTGCCTCGGTGTCGCGTCGTGGCGCTTCGCGATTCGTTGAACTGCTTCGTTGTCCGCGAGGTCGAGCATCGGCGCCCACGGCAAGAAGACCAGGTCTTCTTGCTCGCACAGATCGACGATCGAATCGGATGCCTGGTCGGTTGCGTTGTAACGGTTCTGTACGGAGACGATCGCCGCGAGCTCTTGCGCGGCGCGCAGCTGAGGCTCGGTGACGTTGCAAACACCGATGTGGCGAATCTTCCCCTGATCCTTGAGCAGGACGAGCGCGCCGATCGACTCGGCGAGGGGCACGCTCGGGTCCGGCCGGTGGAACTGGTACAGCGGGATCTGGTCCAGCTGTAAACGGCGCAGGCTTCCCTCGCATGCCGCGATGAGATGCTCGGGCCGGCCGTTCGCCGTCCACCGTCCCCGGCCCGGTCGCTCGAGGCCGCCCTTGGTCGCGATGACCAGATCTTCCGGATACGGGTGCAGCGCCTCGGCGATCAGTGTTTCGCTGACATGCGGACCGTACGAATCGGCGGTATCGATGAAGTTCACGCCGAGCTCGACCGCTCGCCGCAAGACGGCCTTGGCGGCGTTGCGATCGGGTGGCTCGCCCCATATCCCGTCGCCAGTGATGCGCATCGCGCCGTACCCGAGACGATGCACCGTGAGATCACCGCCGACACCGATGGTCCCCGCCGCGGCCAGCGTGGTTGAGGTCATTTCAGCCATCACGATCTCCTCTCGTCGTGCCGCTCGTCGTGCCGCGCCGGGCTGCGGCAGATCATTCGGCCAGCGAAGCCTCGAGGGTGATCTCGGGCACGCTCGCCAATGCTCTGCTCACCGGGCACCCGGCCTTCGCCGCCTGGGCGTGCTCGACGAACGCGGCCTCGTCGAGTCCCGGCACTCGCCCGACGGTGACCAGCGCGATCTTGGTGATCGTCGGTTGTTCGTCGACGCGTCGCAGGGTGACCGTGGCGTCCGTGTGCACCGAGTCGGGCGGGTTGCCGGCTTTCGCAAGGAGGCCGGAAAGCGCCATCGAGAAGCATGCTGCGTGCGCGGCCGCGATCAACTGCTCGGGATTGGAACCCGGTCCGTCTTCGAAGCGTGACTTGTACGTATAACCGCCGCTGATGGTGTCACCGGCAGTGAATGTGCCGGTACCGCTTGGCACATCACCTCTCCACTCCGCGCTCCCTCTCGCCGGCATCGTGCCTCCTCACCTTTCGTCCGACTCCGTACTTCGGCTCGCTGGATCTCGTTACGTTGTTTCGCAAGGCAACGCAGCGCGCGTTCGCCGCATTCCGAACGATCCGACGCGCGTTCAGCTGACGGCGCGCGCTGCGTGTTCGTCCGCTGTATCGCGTGCATCGTATGCAGCACGCGCCGCGATGATCTCGTTGCCGTGCTTGCCGGCCCACGCGACGAGCTCCTGGATCGTGTCGAGCAGGGTCGAGCCGAGCTGGGTGAGCTCGTAGTCGACTCGGGGCGGGACGACCGGGAACACGGTCCTGGTTACGAGTCCTTCGCGTTCGAGTTGGCGCAGCGTCAGTGTGAGCATGCGCTGGCTGATCCCGTCGATCTCGCGGCGCAACTCACCGAACCTGCGTACGCCGTCCGCGAGCACGCAGATGATGAGCAGCGACCACTTGTCGGCGATCCGGTCGAGGATCGTGCGCACTTCGCACTCGGGATCGTCGGGGGCGGTATGGCGCGTGTGCCTCGGTGACTTCGAAGTGCCGTCTTTCATTGCCCCTCATGGTGCCCCATCATGGGGTCAGTTACAAGAGAGAACTGAGGGATGAACATGAACCAGGACCAGCAGCAGCCGACCGTCGTCGTGGTCGGCGGCGGCTACGGCGGTGTCGGCGTCGCCAAGGCGCTCGATGGCGACGTCGAGGTCGTGTTGGTCGAGCCCAAGGACGCGTTCGTGCACAACATCGGAGCGCTGCGGGCGCTCGTCGAGCCCGCGTTCCTCCCCAAGATCTTCTTTTCGTACGACCAGCTCCTCGCCCGTGGGCGCGTCGTCCGCGATCGCGCGGTGGAGGTCAGCGCCGATCGCGTTGTGCTGGCATCGGGCGAGGCGATCGCCGCCGACTATGTCGTGCTCGCGACCGGATCGACGTACCCGTTTCCCGCCAAGAGCGATGCGCACGACGCGGCGGACGCGATCGACAACTATCGGGCTGCGTACACCGAGCTGACGGAAGCGGACCGTGTCCTGCTCGTCGGCGCGGGTCCGGTCGGGATCGAGCTCGCGGGCGAGATCACGTCGAAGTGGCCGGACAAGCACATCACGATCCTCGACCTCGCCGGCGATGTGCTCGGCGACCGATTCCGTCCCGAGTTGCGCGCCGAGCTTCGCAAGCAACTCGTCGATCTCGGTGTTGAGCTCGTGCTCGGCGAAGGACTCCGCGAATTTCCGCCGACTGCAGCGAACGAGCTCGCGACGTTCACGGTGACGACGAACTCCGGCCGGCAGATCACCGCGGACATCTGGTTCCAGTGCTTCGGCGTCAGCCCGGTGAGCGACTACTTGCGCGACGACCTCGCCGCCGCGCGGCGCCCCGACGGATTCGTGACGGTCGGGCCCGCGCTGCAGGTCGCAGGACGCGAGAACGTATTCGCGATCGGCGACGTCTCCACTGCCGACGCGAAGATGGCCGGCATGGCCGGCATGCAGGCCCAGCTCGTCGCCGCGAACATCATCAAGCTGGTCAACGGCGACCACGATCTCGACGCGTACGTGCCGTACGGGCCCGCGATCGTCGTGCCGATCGGACCCGAAGGCGGAAGTGGCCAACTCCCGGGCCAAGACGACATTGTTTCCCGTGAGACGGTCGCAACACTCAAAGGCCGTGACCTGATGACCGACCGCTTCGCCGAGACCTTCGGCCTCGCGACCGCCGCCGCCGACGCAGCAACGGGGGGCTGATTCCGATGCCCGCGATCACCGTCGAGGACACCCTCGTCCTTCCCCGAATCCCCCGGCCCGACGCGGCCGTCTCCACTCCGCGACCGGTCGCCGAGGTCATCACCGCGCACCGCCAGGTCGAGGGCGGGGGATTCAGCGTCCGTCGGCCCTTCCCCGGCGACCTGTCGTTCGCCGAAGCCGACCCGTTCCTGCTGCTCGACCACCTGGGGCCGCAGGTCAATGCCCCCGGCGAGGCCAAGGGCGCGCCGTGGCACCCGCACCGCGGCTTCGAAACCGTGAGCTACATCCTCGACGGCGAGATCGCCCACCACGACACCAATGGCGGCGGCGGCGTGATCGGCGAGGGCGACACCCAGTGGATGACCGCAGGCGGCGGCATCCTGCACGACGAGCTGCCGACGGAGCGGATGTACCGCGGCGGCGGTCCGGCGCATGCCGTGCAGCTGTGGGTCAACCTCCCCGCCCGGCTCAAGATGACGCCGCCGCGCTATCAATCGATCACTCGCGACGCCCTTCGGCTGCTCACCTCCGACGACGGTGGGGCGCTGATCCGTCTCATTGCCGGCGACGTCGCGGGATTCACCGGGCCCGGCGTCACCCACACCCCGATCACCTACGCCCACGCGACGCTTGCCCCCGGCGCGCAGATCTCGGTCCCGTGGAATCCCGCGTTCAGCGCGTTCGCCTACGTGCTCACCGGACGCGGGACCGCCGGGGCCGAAGGCCGCCCGGTCGAGAGCGGCCAACTCGTCGTGTTCGGCCCCGGCGACCATCTCGTCGTCGCGGCCGCCGACCGGCAGGCCGAGCCGCTCGACGTGCTCTTGCTGGGCGGGCTCCCGATTCGCGAGCCGATCGCCCACTACGGACCCTTCGTTATGAACACACGCTCGGAGATACTCCAGGCCGTCGATGACTTCCAGGCCGGCCGCCTCGGCATTGTTCCCGCCGACCAGCTCGCGCCCCGCAACTTCGCGTGAGGCGAATCAGTGGACGCGACCGTACGCTCTGACGTCGTGGCCGAGGATTACCAGGTGGCGTGGCCGGAGCTCACGCTGTCCGCGTGGGACGACACCCGCGACACATTCCACATGTGGACGCAGGTCGTCGGAAAGATCCGTTTGGCGTTGGAGCCGATGATCAATCACTGGTGGCAGGTGCCGCTGTACGTGTCGGCGCGCGGATTGACGACGTCGCTCATGCACGCCGGCACGACGGGACTCGAGATCGAGTTCGACCTCGTCGACCACGTGCTGGATTTGCGCGCGTCCGACGGCCGGAATCGAAAGGTGGCCCTCGAGCCGCGTTCGGTCGCCAGCTTCTACGAGGCGACGATGGACGCGCTCGGAGAGCTGGGCGTGCACGTGCCCATCCTCGGCCGCCCGGTGGAGGTGGTCGAGTCCATCCCGTTCGCGCTTGACGAGAAGCATCACGCCTATGACGGCGCGGCCGTCCAGCGGTTCTGGCTGGCGCTGCTGCAGGCCCACCGGGTGATGACCCGCTTCCGCGGGCGTTTCGTCGGCAAGGCCAGCCCGGTGCACTTCTTCTGGGGCGGGCCCGATCTCGCCGTGACCCGCTTCTCGGGCCGGCCGGCGCCGAAGCACCCGGGCGGCGTGCCGCACTGTGCGGATTGGGTCCAGGAGCTCGCCTACAGCCACGAGGTGAGCAGCTGCGGTTTCTGGCCGGGCGGCTGCGCCGAGGGCTCCTTCTATTCCTACGCCTACCCCCGACCCGAAGGCTTCGCCGACTGGCCGGTCACGCCCGACGCCGCCTACTTCGACGACGCGTTGGGCGAGTTCCTCCTCCCGTACGCCGCGGTTCGCACCGCCGACGATCCCGACGCCTTCCTGCTCTCGTTCTTCGAGAGCACGTACGAGGCCGCGGCCGAGCTCGGAGGATGGGACCGAGCGGCGCTCGAGGTCGCGCCGTGACCGCGGCGACGTGCGCGCACCTCGACACGGTGGCGGAGGTGACACCATCGAGCCAAGGGTGCGAGGACTGCCTGCGCATCGGCGGGCGATGGCTGCACCTGCGGTTGTGCATGTCCTGCGGCCACGTGGGCTGCTGCGACAACTCGCCGAATCGCCACGCGACCGCGCACTTCCATTCGCAAGGCCACCCGATCATCCAGTCGTACGAACCCGGCGAGGACTGGTGGTACTGCTATCTCGACGACCTCGCCTTCACCGTCGACGGCGCGCCGTCGTTCGCGCACCCGTGAGCGCCGGACCCGCCGATGCGCCGGTCGACCTCGAAGCGGGCTCGCTGCGCATCGCCGGTTCCGCGGTGGTGTTGGGAACCGCGCGTATGGGTGAGGGATCGACCGTCGCCGAAGGCGCCGTCATCCGCTCCCACGGCACGGGTGTCGAAGTCGGGACCGGCTCGGCCGTGCTGGAGAACTCCGTCGTCGTCGGCACCGACACGATCCCGACGATCATCGGGCGTCGAAGCGTGTTCGGCCACCGCTGCACGGTCGTCGGAGCAGTCGTGGGCGACCTCTGCGAGATCGGGAACGCCTCGATTCTCATGCCCGGCGCCCGCGTCGGCGACCGCGTCTTCCTCGGCGAAGGCACCCTCGTTCCGGTCGGCACGACGCTGCCGAGCGACGTCGTCGCCGTGGGCCGGCCCGCGCGCGTCGTCCGCTCGGCGTCCGCCGACGATCTCCGTCTCCTCGCCGCATTACGAGACGGCGACCTTTCCGTCCCGCCGCCAACGGCGATCATCGTCGAACCGACCCAGGAGAAAACCGTCATGGGGCAGCTGTGGGCGTACCGAGGAACCCTGCCGACCGTCGCCGCGTCGGCCACGCTGTTTCCCACCGCAGAGCTCACCGGCGACGTCGTCGTCGGCGAACGCACGATCATCGGCGCCGGCGTCAAGATCATCGGCGACTCCCACGGGCCGGTGCGCATCGGCCGCGACGTCCAGATCCTCGAGAACACCGTCTTGCACCTGCTCCCCGACAACGACCTCATCATCGGCGACGGCGTCATCGTCGGCCCCGGCGCCATGATCCACGGCTGTCGCATCGGCGCCCGATCCGTCGTCGAGCCGGGAGCGATCGTCTGTGACGGCAGCGTGCTCGGCGCCGGCTGCGTGGTGCGCGCCGGAGCAGTCGTGAAGCAACGCTCGCGCTTCGACGCGGGCACCGAGATCGACGGCTTTCCCGCGGTCGATATCGGGCACATGGAAGAGCCGCCCCAGGTACCGGCGTGGGCCTGGCGACGAGACGACCTTCCCGAGCTCGGCGGCATCACCTCGCGATGAGCGCCGCCGCGAGCTCGCGCCAATCCCCGCGAGGCATGTCGTCGTCGGGCCGGATCACCTGGATGCACACGTGGTCGGCGCCCGCGTCGCGCATTGCCGAGACTCGCGGCGCGATCGCGTCGAGGTCGCCCCACGCGACGATCGCGTCGACGAGCCGGTCGCTGCCGTTCCCGGCGAAGTCGTCGTCGCCGAAACCGAACTCGCGCAGGTTGTTCGTGTAGTTCGGCAAGGTCACGTAGATCGCGGTGTGCCGGCGCGCGGTCTCGCGCGCAGTCGACGGATCCGGGTCGAGCACGACGGCCAGCTCGACGGCGATCATCGCGTTCGGGCCGAGTATCTCGCGCGCCTTGGCCACGTGCTCGGGTGGCACGAAGTAGGGATGAGCGCCGGCCGCTCGATCGCGGGCGAGACCGAGCATTCTCGGACGCAACGCGGCGAGCACGCGCGCCTCGGCGGGGAACGGAACCTCGGCACCGTCGAGCGCGTCGAGGAACTCGACCATCTTCGAGAGCGGTTTCTGGTAGCGACCGGGATGACCATGGTCGATGAGTGGTGCGTGACTCACTCCGAGTCCGAGAACGAAGCGGTCTTTCCAGTCGCGGCTCCACGACGCGCGTCGCCTCGCGACCTCCGCCGGGTCCTGCATCCAGACGTTGAGAATGCCGGTCGCGACGACGATGCGCGAGGTCGCACGCAACAGCGCCTCGACGGACCCGAGGACGTCGCCGCCGACATCGGGTATCCAGATCGCGTCGTAGCCGAGCTCGTCGAGCTCGACGGCCGCGGCCGCGATCAGGCCCGGGTCGCCGTAGCGCAGGTGCCCCGACCAGATGCCGGTACCGGTGAGTCGCATGTGTCCTCCGATGGCCTTCGCCGAGCCGGCTCTTCGCGTTCGTGCCATATTGCTACCGCTTCGCTTCTCTCGGTCCGCGCGTGTGGGCGAGACTCTCACTGTGAGCGGTGCGGTCGTTCAGGGTCGGGCGGCGTTCGAGCGCCAGGCATGGGCTGACGCGTGCCGGCAGCTTTCCGCGGCGGATGTCGAACACCCGCTCGAGCTCGAGGACTGGGAGCGGCTCGCGGTGGCCGCGTACCTCGTCGGTCGCGGGGAGGACAGCGTCGAAGCCTGGACGCGAGCGCACCACGAGTGCGTCCGGCTCGGTGATGTCGCGCGGGCGGCTCGTTGCGCGTTCTGGTTGGCGTTCGGTCTGTTGAACCGGGGTGACTTGGCTCGTGGTGGCGGGTGGGTCGACCGTGCGCAGCGGCTCCTCGACGACCTCGGCCTCGAGTGCGTCGAACAGGGATACCTGCGCTACCCGGTCGCGCTGCGCGCCATCTTCGAAGGTGACGGGGCTACGGCGCACGGCGCGTTCACCGAAGCGGTCGGCATCGGTGATCGCTTCGGTGATGCGGAGCTGGTGACGTTGGGCCGCGTGGGCGTGGGCCGGTGCCTGATCTACATGGGCGAGGTCGCGGAGGGGGTCGGCTTGTTGGACGAGGCGATGGTCGCCGTGACGGCGCGGGAGGTGTCGCCGATCGCGGTCGGCGACGTGTACTGCACGGTCATCGAGGCGTGCCAGGAGCTGTTCGACTTGCGACGGGTGCACGAGTGGACGGCGGCATTGAGCCACTGGTGCGAGTCGCAGCCCGACCTCGTGCTCTACCGCGGCCAATGCCTCGTGCATCGCTCCGAGATCATGCTGCTCCACGGCGCGTGGCCCGACGCGATGGAGGAAGCGGTGCGCGCCTGTGAGCGGCTTACCGACGAGCCGGCGGTCGGCGCGGCCTTCTACCAGTGCGCGGAGCTGCACCGCATGCGCGGCGAGTTCGACCAGGCGGAGGTGGCGTACCGTCGGGCGAACGAGCTCGGACGCAGCGGCGAATGGGACGAGGAGCTGCGTGCTCGGCACGCGGCCGAAGCACCCATGATCCGTCCCTGACCGGCACTTCTCCCGGCGAGGGGTACGGTAGGACTCGTGGATGATCTCGGGAACCTCCGGCCCCTCGAACGTCGAGTTCGGCGGCTCGCGGCCGCGGGTGTCGGCCCCGGCGAGATCGGTCGCCGCTTCAAGCGCAGCGGGGAGAACATCGAGCGGGTGCTCGACCTCTCGAGGCTTCCCGGCCGCCGTGCTCCGGAAGAGGCGCACGGGCTGCGACCGCTCGAGCGTCGACTGCTGCGCTGGCGGGATCAAGGGGCGTCATCGGCCGAGCTCGCAGATCGATTCCGTCGCGGCCCGGCACACATCGAACGCGTCCTCGCGCTCGCCGACTACAAGCAGAGGCACCCCGCCGGGAACAGCGTCACCGCCTGACGCCGGCGAGCGTCGGATCAGCAGGCGTCCGATCAGGCAGGCGTCGTCACGAGCACCGCGGCACCGGTGACCCGGTCGTGGGAGAGATCGCGTAGCGCTTGGTTCGCCTGGTCGAACCGGTAGGGCGTCGTCGAGACCTGCATGTGCATGTGCTGCGCGGTTGAGAGCAGGAG
>JAUZEM010000275.1 GCA_030839005.1 Actinomycetota bacterium
ACGGTCGGAGGCGTCCTCTCGCACGCAATCGCGAAGGTCCTGCGTCACGAGGTGCGACTCGCGTGCGCGGGACGGACGGACGCCGGCGTGCACGCCTGGGGCCAGGTCGCGAGTTTCCCCTCCGAGCCCGGTCTCGACCCGTGGCGACTCCAGGCGGCGGTCACCTCGATGCTCGGACCGGAGGTGGTGATCCGCTCGGCCGAGCTCGTTTCGCCGGCCTTCGATGCGCGCCACTCCGCGCAGTGGCGCACCTACCGATACACGATTCTCAATCGGCCCGCGCCCGATCCGTTCCGTGATCGCTTCAGTTGGTGGGTTTCCGACCCGCTCGACCTGCGCGCGCTGCGCCTGGGTGCCGATCCCTTCGTCGGAGAGCACGACTTCGGCTCGTTCTGTCGCAAGGGACCCGAGGGCTCGTCCACGACGCGCCGCATGCTCGAGTCTCGCTGGGTCGACGAAGGCGAGGGGGTGTTGCGCTACGAGATCCGGGGCAACGCGTTCTGCTGGCAGCTCGTGCGGTCGATCGTCGGAACCCTCGTGGAGGTCGGGCTCGGGAAGCGCCGTCCCGGTGACATCATGGCGATCCTGCGCGCCTGCGATCGCGACGCCGCCGGGCAGCTCGCCCCGCCGCGCGGACTCTGCCTGTGGGAAGTGGGCTACTAACTGACGAACTAACTGGGATCGCCTTGTTGCCCGCTCTCGACGCTTCGCGCCAGGCCGCTCGGGCCCCCGCTCGCTGCTCGGCGGGATACCCGCCTCCCAACGCTCGCTTAGGGGACGCCGAAATAGAGAAACCCGTAGGCCTCGTCGCGGGCCTCGACTCCCGCCGCCCTCAGCGCGACATCCCAGTCGCCGCGACACGACGGATCGTTTTGTTCCATCCCGTGGTCGGCAACGAGCGCGAACGCGCATTCGTCGAACAACCCGGCGCGCTCGAGCGCCGACAGGATCTCGCCGATACGGCCGTCGCTGTCGCGTACCGACGCGGCCGCGATCTCCGAATATGGGCCGCCTTCGTGCATCGCGGCGTCGGTGAGCGTGAAGTTGCACCACATGAAGCGCGGCGTCGGGTAGGACGTGTCGCGGTAGCTCCCCGCGACGAGGCCGAGGGTTTGATCGACCCCCATATGATCGACGACCGACGACCAGGAGTAGTCCTTCGACGGTCGCACGAACCGCTTCGTCGTGTGGGGAAGTCCGAACGGATCCTTGGGGATCGGCGGGATCTCGCCGCGACGGAAGAAGTCGAACGTCGAGTAGTCGGCGCCCGTATCGCACGGCTCGTTCACCGAGGCCGTGAACGCGTCCTGCCAGGTTCGGTGCACGGCGTGATGGATCGTCTCGACGCCCGGAAACAGATGTTGCATGCTCCAGGGCCAGGTCGCGGACGAGTTCGTGATCACCTGCTTGCCCGCCGCGCGGTCGTACCACGCGTTGTGCAGGATGCCGTGATGACCGGGGTGCGCGCCCGTGATGATCGAGGTGTGGTTCGCGAGCGTCACCGTGGGCAGCGACGCCACGGCGCCGTGGCCGAGCGCGACGCCCATCTCGATGAGTCGCGCGACGTTCGGCGCCTCTCCCCGCGCCGCCATGTCGTACAGGACGTTCGCGTTGGTGCCGTCGAACAGGAAGCCGACGACGGTCCGCGGACGTTCCCGGGGGTCGAGCAGGTCGGTGAGGGCGTGACCGTCCTGGACGGCGAGGAACCGGTCGCCATCCTCGTCGAGCGGCGCGCAGCCGAGCAACGCGCAGATCGTCGGCGCGACGTCGACGAGGCGTGCCGACCTCGGCACGAGCCCGAGCTCCCGGACGCCCTTCCCCGCG
Organism: Actinomycetota bacterium; assembly: GCA_030839005.1. Lineage (GTDB taxonomy): Bacteria > Actinomycetota > Acidimicrobiia > IMCC26256 > PALSA-610 > PALSA-610. The sequence continues at coordinate 1,825 of JAUZEM010000275.1, forward strand.
AGCACGAACGGTGCCCGAGCCTGGACGAGGCCCAGCGAGCCGTGCTCGCCGAGATGTCCGCCCTGGTCCTCCCAGTTGTGCGCGGCGGAATGCAGGACGCAGAGATCCGGCGCGGCCGGGGTGTCGAAGAGCTGGGCGATCTGATCGAAGGCGTGCGGGTAGGCGTTGTGCGCTCGCTTCGGAAAGGGATTGGCGCGTTCGTCGGCCAGCGGTGCGAACTTGGCCGTCGACTGGTCGGCCAGCGGGTCGCGCCCCGAGACCGCGATGCGCTCGTACGAGCCGTCGATGTCGCCGCGGCGAAAGGTGACGCGGCCGTCGTGGGCGAGCGCCTCGTATGCGCCGTCGCGTGCGGTGCACACCATGTCGACGATCGGGTCCAGGGCGCTGTCCAGGAGCACCTCGAGGGCGGCTTCCGCCGCGGCCCGGTGGGCGTCGGGCAGCTGGTGGGGGTGCGTAGTGGCCGTTCGCTCCATGAGGCGTGAGGGTACGCCCGGTTGTCGGGACTCGGCCAGGACGGCTACTGTCTCTGGTTCGGCGCCGCCCTCGACGCGCGCCCCGCTGTCCCGCTCCAAACGCGAAGGTCGTTCGTGCGTACGTATACCCCCAAAGCCGCCGACATCACGCGCCAGTGGCATGTCATCGACGCCGAGGGCGCGATCCTCGGGCGGCTGTCGACCGAGGTCGCGACGTTGCTGCGCGGCAAGCACAAGCCGGTCTGGGCTCCCCACCT
>JAUZEM010000289.1 GCA_030839005.1 Actinomycetota bacterium
GTCGACGCCGCCGTGCTGCCAGAAGCGGCGGTCCTCGATCGCGACGGTCGCACGCGGCAGCCACTTCGACATCCGTGAGCTCGACACGGGCTCACGGTTCCGCTCGGCGGGAATCGATCCGAGCAGCGACCCGTCCTTGGCGTAGACGAACGAGTTGGCCCCGATCTCGACCGGCCGGAGCGTGTTCAGGTCACAACTCTCAGACAACGCCGTGCCGGCGCCGAAGCCGACGGTGACGAGCACGATCAGGAGGACGAGTGCGAGCGTGCCCACGGCGACCCCCATGCGCCGGCGACGCTGAATCCGCGCCGTCCGCTTCCGCTTCCTGCCGCGATGGGCGAGGATGAAATCGAGCTCGTCCGCCCGGCGGCGCGGTCTCACTGGCCGAAGACCCCCGCGGCTTTCAACCGCTCGGCGACGCTCAGGCGCAGCTCGCTCTCAGCGCGCTCCGTTTCGCCGATCCGAGGGACCCGCTTCCGCACCACGATCGTTGCTTTGTCCGCGAGGTCGGTCACGTACACCTCTTCGCCGTCTTCCTGCAAGGAGTTCACCACAACGCGAAGGTCGGCGGAAGCCGGCACCTGAACCTGCACCTCCGCGAGGGTCTCGGCGCTCCGGATGGTCGAGTTGCGGATGGTCTCCGACGCGAGCTTCTCGTTGGGAACGACGAGTCGGTCGTTGTCGCGCGTGCGAATCCAGGTGTAGGTGAGGCCGATCTCCTCGACGATTCCTTCGGTGCCTTCGACTGTGACCCTGTCGCCGAGGCGGAGCGGCTGGGTGATCGCGATCAGGATGCCGGCGACGACATTGCCGATCGTGCGTTGCGATGCAAATCCGATCACGAGGCCGATCACCGCGGACGAGGCGAGGATGCCCCCGGCCAGCGCACGCACCGGCGGGATGACGAGTAGCGCCGACAGGACCCCGACGAAGACGATCGTGCTGACGAGGGTTTGCCGCAGGACGCGGTAGCGCGTCGCCGACCCGGGGCCGAGGTCACGATGGCCGATGCGCCAATCCACGACTTTCGCGATCACGAGCGTGATTGCGATCACGCTCCCGGCGATCAGGGCTCTCTGCCAGAAGTCGGACACAGGTCCTCTATTCGCTCCAGTCGATCGGTTTCCGCCCGGCGAAGCCCTCTTCGAGCCTGTGCCAGGACGTGACCGCTTCCTCGCCAACCTGCCAGCAGAGCAACACGTCCTCGCCTTCACGCACCGAGGGAAAGTCGAGCAGGCCGAGGTCGAGATCCTTCAAGACGACGCCGAGCTCCGTCTGGGCCTCGTTGAGGTCGGTCGCCGCGTACCCGCCGCCGTTCCCCCCGATCGCAATCACGAGCTCGCCCTGCGCGTGCTCGAGCTCGCGCATCCGGGCCCGCACCGCGACAAGGCGCTCCGCGACGGGGCGCACGTCGTCGAGGGCGTTGTTAGCCTCGTCAGGAGTGAACGAACGCTCGGCCATCGAGCCGCATCGTAGGGACGAACGACGGCGGCTCGCGCTTTGGTTCGCCCTGATCGCCTTCTTCATCGTCGTCCAGTACGCGAGCCGCGCCGAGGGCGCGCCGGAGACCGACCCGCTGTACAAGTGGTCGTTCGCGGTCGGATCGATCATCCAGGAGGCGATCTTCCTGCTGATCGTGCTCGCGATCGCCGGTTTCAGCGCCGACCGGCTCGGCCTGCGACTGCCGAAGCGGAAATGGCGAGCATTCGGCCTCGTCGTCGGCAGCTTCTTCGTCGTGCAGGTCTTCGAGTTCATCTACGTCGCGATCGCGCACCCTGGCAACGAGCAAGGGCTCACCCCGGACAAATGGCAACCGAATCACGCCGCTGCGTACATCGCGAACGGCGTGGTCGTCTGCACGCTCGTGCCGTTCGTGGAAGAGCTGACGTTCCGCGGCCTCGGGTTCTACGTGCTGCGCCCCTACGGCAAGTGGGTCGCGATCCTCGGCACCGGCGTGCTCTTCGGCCTCTCGCACGGCCTGTTGCTCTCCTTGCCGATCATCATCATCTTCGGTTGCGTGCTCGCCTGGCTCCGCGAGCGAACGGACAGCGTCTACCCGGGAATGGTTCTCCACGGCACGTTCAACCTCGTCGCGCTCGTGGCCGCCGTCGCGGTGCATCGTTAGATTCCGGCGAGTGCGTCGTGTTGCCCTCGTCGCGCTCGTGTTTCTCGTCTTCGCTCCCGTGGCGCGGGCAGGGTGCGGGCTGACCTCAACGCCCGTGATCGGCTCGGCACCGCTCGCCGTGACCTTTACCGCCGCGTGCGAGTCGGCGGTCTATACGTGGGACTTCGGAGACGGCACCCAGGATGCCGGGCGCGCGGTGACGCATGTCTTCCCCGCGGGGTACTGGCGCCCGACGCTCACGTCCGACGGGGGAGCAGAGCCGGCACACCCGGTGACGTCGATCTCACTCGCCCTCACCGGCCCGCCCGCGGCGCGGTATGCGCAGCGCGTCACGCTGCACGCGACGGTAACGCCTCGCCTGCCGGTCACGCTGAACGGGCGCCGGTTCGTCGCAGGGAAGCTGAGCGTGCGGGTGCTCGGCGCGGCGCCGTGGACGGCGCGGGCCGGGAACGTCTCGGCAGTCATCCGGATTCGTGTGACCCC
>JAUZEM010000313.1 GCA_030839005.1 Actinomycetota bacterium
GGGATCGAGCGGTCGGCCGCCGCCCAGGGAACCACCAGCTCCACCGCTCGCCCGAGGTCGTAGGCGAGGTACCCGGCCCACCAGCCACCTTCGCGCTCGATCTCGTCGAGGGAGCGGAAGCCGTCGGTGCCGTGCGCGACGCGAACGTGCGCGGGCTGCGTCGCGACGACGGTGCTCGTGCCGTCGCGAACGACGACGACTCCCGCCTCGAGCCGGAGCTGCTCCAGCAGGGCGGGCACGGTGAGGACCCGCATCTCCGCAAGGCTACCTGGGCAGGCCAGAATGGACATCTTGAACTTCGAGCTTTCGGAAGAGCAGGAGCAGTTCCGGGCGGTCGTGCGCGACTTCGCAGCCTCGGAGATCGCGCCGAATTGCGCGCAGTGGGACCGCGAGGAGGTCTTCCCGGTAGAGGCCGTGCTCAAGATGGGAGCGCTCGGGTTGTTCGGCCTCCCGTTCCCGCCCGAGTACGGGGGCGGCGGTGCCGACTTCCTCACCTACTGCCTCGCGATCGAAGAGCTGGCGCGCGTCGACTCGTCGATGGCGATCACCCTCGAAGCGGGCGTGAGCCTCGGTGCCACGCCCTTCTTCCTGTCGGGTACCGAGGCGCAGAAGGAGCAGTACCTCCTTCCGATGATCGCGGGCACCGCCCTCGGTGCCTTCGGCCTGACCGAAGCCGTGGCGGGCTCCGACGCCGGCGCGACGCGTACGAGGGCCAACCTCGACGGCGAGCAATGGGTGATCGACGGGAGCAAGACCTTCATCACCAACTCGGGAACGCCGATCACGAAGTGCGTCACCATCACCGCTCGCACCGGGCCCGACGAGATCTCGAACATCGTCGTCGACTCGGGCACGCCCGGCTTCGACGTCGCGCCGGCGTACCGCAAGATGGGATGGCACGCGAGCGACACCCACGAGCTCGGTTTCAACGACTGCCGGGTACCGGCCGACCATCTGCTCGGTGAACGGGGTCGCGGCTTCCAGACCTTCCTTTCCATCCTCGACGGCGGCCGCATCGCGATCGCGGCGCTGGCGGTGGGTCTCGCCCAGGCGTGCCTCGACGCGTCGCTCGAATACGCGCGCGCCCGACAGGCGTTCGGCGGTCCCATCGGGCGGTTCCAGTCGATCGCGTTCAAGTGCGCCGACATGTCGGTGGCGGTCGAGAACGCGCGCAACCTCACGTACAAGGCGGCGTGGTTGCGTGATCATGAGAAGCCGCACCGCCAGGCCGCGGCGATGGCGAAGCTCTACTCGAGCGAGGTCGCGGTGAGCGCCACGCGCGAAGCCGTGCAGATCCACGGCGGCTACGGGTTCATGGAGGATTCGCCGGTCAGCCGCCTCTATCGCGACGCCAAGATCCTCGAGATCGGCGAGGGTACGAGCGAAATTCAGCGATTGGTGCTCGCGCGCGGCCTCGACCTACCGGTCGAGTAGATACCATCGACGCACTGTGACGCCCCTCCGAGCGCACTGGCGCGAGTTCGTCGCCCGTTTCGTCACGGCCCTGGTGATCGTCTCGGTCATGACCGCCGGGAGCTTCGCGTACGCGTACTGGTTCGCCAACGACCAGATCACGAACCACACGCCGACGGCGCCGATCGCTCCGGGCACGCTGCACAAGGCCACGTCGACCGAGCCCGCGAACTACCTCATCGTGGGATCCGACAGCCGGGGCTTCGTGAAGGACCCGGTCGCGCAGGCGCACTTCGGCGACCCGAAGTACCAGACCGGGCAGCGCTCGGACACGATCATGATCGCCCACGTCGATCCGAAGTCGCCGGGCCGCGGCTTCCTGGTGGCCATCCCGCGCGACCTGTGGGTCAACAGTCCCGGCCACGGCACCCAGAAGATCAACGCCGCCTACAACTACGGCCCCACCACGCTGATCCAGACGATCCAGCAGGACTTCAACGTTCCGATCAGCCACTACCTCGAGGTGGGCTTCGACACCTTCGCCCAGATCGTCAATGCCATCGGCGCGGTCCACATCTTCTTTCCCACGCAGGCGCGCGACCTGAAGACGGGGCTCAACATCACGACTCCGGGTTGCGTCGCGCTCGACGGCCTGCAGGCGCTCGCCTACGTCCGCTCCCGGTACTACGAGTACCGCACGTCGTCGTCGGCGGCGTGGCAGAGCGACCCCACCTCTGACTTCGGTCGCATCCGCCGTCAGCAGTACTTCATCCGCAGCCTGGCGCAGGAGGCGATCAGCAAGAGCGCCAAGAACCCGTTCACCGCGAAGGCGCTGCTCGAGAAGGTGGTGCCCGACCTCGTGCGCGACAAGGACATGAGCCTCTCGGATTTCCTCGCGCTCGTGCGCGCGTTCCGGAGCGTCGATCCGGCCGCCGTGCAGATGCAGACGCTGCCGGTCACCGGCGGGTACGTGGGCAGCCAGCAGGTGCTGTTCCTGCAGCAGGCTCCGGCCGAGCAGATCTTCCAGCAGCTGCGTACGTTCATCAAGCCCAACAGCACGACCACGGTGCCCAAGATCCCGCCGAGCCAGATCTCGGTCCAGGTGCTCA
>JAUZEM010000316.1 GCA_030839005.1 Actinomycetota bacterium
CCTCGGCCACGAGACGATTCGCCTCCCACGCTTCCCGGTAGTTCGCGAAATGGCAGCCCTTCAGCGTCTTCAGGTTCATCCAGAGATAGCGGTTGTCGTACTCGATCTTGAAACCCGAGGTCGCGGCGCACGTAATGATCATCCCGCCGCGCTTGGCCACGAATACCGAAGCACCCATAGTGGACCGGCCCGGATGCTCGAACACGATGTCGACATCGCGCCCGATCAAACTGCGGATCTTCTTGCCGAAGCGCAACCACTCGGCCGGATCCTGCTCGGTGTCATCCGCGTTCCAGAACTTGTAGTCGTCTGCCCGGCGGTCGATGACGGCCTCGCACCCGAGCTCACGAAGCAGCTCGGCGCGCCGCGCCGACGACACGACCCCTACGGGCGTTCCGCCGCCGTTGATCACGTACTGCGTTGCGTACGCGCCGATGCCGCCGGTCGCTCCCCATACGAGCACGGCCTGCCCTTGCGTCATCTGGGAACCGTTCGGGCTGACGATCATGCGGTAGCTCGTGGAATTGCACAGCGCGTTGCACGACGCCTCCTCCCACGTGAGGTGCGCCGGCTTGGGCATGAGCTGGTTCGCCTTCACGACCGCGATCTCGGCCAAACCGCCGAAGTTCGTCTCGAATCCCCAGATGCGCTGGTTCGTCGCCATCATCGAGTCGTCGTGCGCCGAGGGATCCTGGTCGTCGACGTGCAGACAGTGCACCGTGACCACGTCACCCGGCTTCCAGTTGCGCACGGCGGAGCCGACCCGCAACACGACGCCACTCGCGTCCGATCCCATCACATGGAAGGGCTGGTCGTGACGCTTGCCCCAGACACTCTCGCGACCGAGACGCTTCAGGAACCCGAACGTCGGCAGCGGCTCGAAGATCGACGTCCACACCGTGTTGAAGTTGATCGCCGACGCCATCACTCCGACGAACGCCTCGTCCGGAGCAAGCTCCGGCAGCGGGAACTCCTCGACGTGGATCGACTTGCGGGGGTCCTTGTCGGCCGACTCGAGACCGGCGAACATTTCCTGCTCGTCGGCCTTGACGAGCGCGCCGCGCACCGTCTTGGGGATCGGCAATGCCCCGATCTCCTCGCCGGTCGCGCCGCGGATGATGGCCTCGCGAATGGCAGCGATCTCTGTCGTCATGACGCGAACCTACCGGCCGGTAGCGGAGGCGAACCACCCCTCCCTACACTGAGCCCACTTCACCAACAGCTGGTTCGCTCGGGTCCACACGCTCGCCGAGCCGGCTCGGCAGCCGGCTCGTCAAGCCAGCTCGTAAGGAGGCCCCCATGACTGGTTCGGTGATCGTCGGGTCGGCGCGCACACCCATCGGCAAGCTCTCCGGCGTGTTCGCGGGGTTGAGCGCGACCGACCTCGGCGGCGTCGCGATCAAGCGCGCGCTCGAGCGCGCGGGTATCGACGCGGAACAGGTCGACTACGTCCTCATGGGTCAGGTGCTGCAAGCCGGCGCGGGCCAGATCACCGCCCGCCAGGCCGCCGCCAAGGCCGGCGTCGCGATGACCGTCCCGGCCATGACCTTGAACAAGGTGTGCCTGTCGGGCATCAACGCGATCTACCTCGCAGATCAAATGATCAACAACGGCGACGCCGAGGTAGTGGTGGCCGGGGGGATGGAATCGATGACGAACGCGCCCTACCTGCTGCCGGGCGCGCGCGCCGGTTACCGGATGGGCAACAACGAAATCGTCGACTCGATGATCACCGACGGCTTGTGGTGCGCGTTCGACGCGGTGCACATGGGCGCCGGCACCGAGAACTACGTCGGCCAGGTGGGCAACATCACGCGTGAGGCCCAGGACGAGCTCGCGGCGAAGTCGCACGAGCGCGCGGCGGCCGCCCAGAAGGAAGGCCGATTCACCGACGAGATCACGCCGGTGTCGATTCCGCAGCGCAAGGGCGAACCGGTTGTCGTCGACACCGACGAAGGCGTCCGGCCGGGAACGACGACCGAGTCCCTCGCGGCCTTGCGTCCCGCGTTCTCGAAGGACGGCACGATCACCGCGGGGAACGCGTCGCAGATCTCCGACGGCGCCGCGGCGGTCATCGTTACGAGCCGAGCGAAGGCGGAGGAGCTCGGCGTCACGCCGCTCGCCGAGCTGATCGGGTACGGAATGGTGGCCGGGCCGGACACGTCGCTCCTCACGCAGCCGTCGCGCGCGATCAAGCGCGCGCTCGAGGCGAACGACATGACCGCGAGCGACGTCGACCTGTTCGAGCTCAACGAGGCGTTCGCGGCCGTCGGCATCGCGTCGATGCACGACCTCGGCATCAGTGACGACATCGTCAACGTGAACGGCGGAGCGATCGCGCTCGGCCACCCCGTCGGCATGTCCGGAGCGCGCGTTGTCCTCACGATCATCAACGAGCTCCGTCGGCGCGGTGGCGGTGTGGGCGCGGCGGCGCTCTGCGGTGGTGGCGGCCAAGGCGACGCCGCGATCATTCGCACCCTGTAGCCGCGGCGAGCCGACCCGGGTTGCCTAGCGTGGGTGCATGGTGCCGGAGCTGCGACCGCGGGGAATCGGAGAGATACTCGATTCCGCGGTCGCGCTGTATCGGGCACGGATATCGAGACTCACGCTCGTCGCCGCGGCGGTGGTCGTCCCCGTCCAGCTTCTCAGCGCGTTGGTCTTGCTCTCGGCCCAGCCGGACCGCTTCACGCTGAACGTCACCGGCACGGTATCGCCGCAGTACGACTCGAGCTCGCTCGGGGTCCGGATCGCCGCGGTGGTCGTCGTCGCGCTCGTCGGCGTGCTGTCGACGGCGCTGATCGTTGCCATTTGCACGCGCGTCGTCGCCGACGCGTACATCGGCCGGAGCTCGGAGACGCGCGAGTCGGTCCGCGCCGTGAGGCCGCGCGTGTTCGCGATCGCGGGGACGAGCCTGCTCGTCCTGATGAGCGAGGCGATCGGATTCGTCTTCTGCTTCGTCGGCGCGCTGGTACCGCTCACCCTGTTCGCGGTCGCGGTCCCCGTCCTGATCCTCGAAGGAGTCGGGGTCTCCGCGGCGATCGGGCGATCGGTCAGGCTCACAAAAGCCCACGCGATGCATGTCCTGGGCTTGGTGGTCACCGCGCAGCTCCTCGTCGCGATCCTCAACGGCGCGCTGGCCGAGGCCGTGAGCATCGTGCTACGAACCGGCGGGAGCACGGTCGCCGTCGTCATCGGCCAGAGCATCGCGAGCACGATCGCGGGCGTGCTCACGACACCCTTCGTCGCGACCGCGATCGTCGTCCTGTACTTCGACCTTCGCATTCGCGACGAGGCATTCGACGTGCAACTCCTCATGCAACGCAACGACGCGCGAATCGCCGCGTGAGCGCCTGGCGCACGGCACCCGCGGTCGATCCCGACGTCGCGCGCCGCGACGCGCAGCACATCCTGTCCGACCGCCGATTCCGGTCGAGCCCCACTCCGCGCCCGCTGCGCGGTCCACTGCGTTGGTTGGGCGACCGGATCGAGAGTGTGTTCGGACCCCTCGGCCGCCTGCTCGGACGGTTGCCGGGCTGGGTCTGGCTCGTCGCACTCGGACTCGTCATCGCCGCCATCGCCGTCATCGCTTGGAGCGTCACCCGGCGACGACGTGGGCGCACAACGCGCGCGCCGGCCGGCAAGGTGGCTCGCGTCGCTCCCGAAGACACCGACGACCCGGACGACCTGGAGCGCGCGGCCGACGCGGCCGAACGCGACGGCGACCTTGCCCGAGCCTTGCGGTTGCGGTTCCGAGCGGGCCTGGTGCGCCTCGGTAATCGGGGCGCGATCCGGTACCGGCCGTCGGTAACGACCGGCGAGGTCCGGCGCACGCTCGGCTCGCGACGATTCGACGACTTGGCGGGCACGTTCGAAGCGGTGACCTACGGCGGCCGGCCGGCCGAGCGGCCCGACGTCGACGCCTCCCGCCGGGAATGGCCGAGCGTGCTCGAGGAGGCCGGACGCCGGTGAATGAACCGGACGACGCAACCGCGCTCCATTCCGTCTCGGCTCGTCCCGCGCCGGCCGTCCGGAGGCTCTGGATCGCGATCGCGATCGTGGCCGGCGCGCTGGTCGTCATCAACCTCCTGGCCCAGGGTCTCGACCGGGCGGTCGGCGGCGACCGGCCGGGCGGCGCGACCGGCTCCTCGTACGCGACGGCACCGGGAGGGCTCGCCGGGTTCGGCTCGCTGCTCTCGCGCTACCACCACGACGTCGCGCGCCAGCGCGGACCGATCCCGGATCACTTGCCACCCGACGACGCGACGGTGTTCGTGCTCGAGCCGAACGCGCTGACCACCGACGCCGCTTCTACCCTCCTGCAATTCGTGACCGCCGGCGGGAGACTGGTCGTGGGCGGCGAGTCCCCGTTCTATCTCCGGAGCCTGCGCGACACGCCGCCCCAGTGGCGGCCGGGTGGCGCCGCGTCGTGGACGAAGGTCGATCGATCGCTCGGCAACGTGCGCGATATCCAGGGCGCGGGGCAGGGCTCGTGGTCGTCGATCGGCAGCGGGCGTGCGGTCGTCGGCGACGGCGCCGCCGCGCTCCTCACACGAGATCAGGTCGGCCGCGGCGAGATCTACTTCCTCGCCGACGTCTCCCCGCTCGAGAACGCCTACCTCGCCAACGGCGACAACGCCGCGTTCGGGCTCGCGCTGGCGGGCGATGCGGGGCGCCCGGTCGTCTTCGCCGAAGGTGTACACGGCTACGGCACGAGCCGCGGCCTCGCCGCGATCCCGGATCGCTGGAAGGTCGCATTGATCCTGGTCGCCCTCGCCGCGCTCGCGTTCGTGTGGTCGCGCGCTCGCCGGTTCGGCCCGCCCGATCAGAGCCGCCGCGAGCTCCCGCCCGCGCGCGCGGAATACGTGCAGGCCTTGTCCGTGAGCCTCGAGCGGACCCGCGACGATGCGGGCGCGCTCGCTCCCGCGCAGCGATGGGCGCGCGCCCGCATCGCCGCCCGGGCCGGGTTGGGCGCCCAGGCCGGCGACGAGGCCCTCGCGCGCGCGGCTCGCTCACTCGGTTGTCCGGAGGACGAGGTCGCGGTGCTGCTCGCGCCGGTGCTGGACGAGGCGAGCATCCTGGCACTGGGTCGAGCAGTGGCCCGCGTCGGCGGGGACGGGAGGATGCAGTGAACGAGCTACGCGATCGCGTCGTGCGCGAGGTTCGCAAGGTGGTCGTCGGCCAGGACCACGTGGTCGACGTGTTGCTCGCGGGCGCGGCCGTTGGTGGGCACGTGCTGCTCGAAGGCGTCCCCGGCGTCGCCAAGACGTTGCTCGCCAACGCGTTCGCGCGCGCGATCGGCGTGGAGTTCCGGCGCGTGCAGTTCACCCCGGACATGCTGCCTTCCGACCTCACCGGCACGATGACCCTGCGCGGGGGCGAGCTGGTGTTCCGGTCCGGACCGGTGTTCACGAATCTCCTGCTGGCGGACGAGATCAATCGCACCCCGCCGAAGACTCAGGCCGCGCTGCTCGAGGCCATGCAGGAACGACAGGTGAGCGTCGATGGGATCGCGCGACCGTTGCCCGAGCCGTTCCTCGTGGTCGCGACCCAGAACCCGATCGAGTACGAGGGCACGTATCCGTTGCCCGAGGCGCAGCTCGATCGGTTCATCGCCCGGCTCGACGTGGGCTATCCGACCGCGGCCGACGAGGCCGCGATGCTCCGGCTCGCGCATCGCGGTGTCGCCCCCGCGACCCTCGCCGACGTTCAGACGGTCACGACGCCGGCCGAGTTGCTCGGCATGCGCGAGCTCGTCGACGCCACGACCGTCGCCGATCCGATCGTCGGCTACGTCGTGGCGCTCATTCGTCGCACCCGCGAGCTGCCGAGCGTCGCGTTGGGCGCGAGCCCCCGAGCGGCAGTGCACCTGCTCGCGGCCGCGAAGGCCGCGGCCCGCCTCGCCGGCCGGGAATACGTCATTCCCGACGACGTCGTCTCGGTCGCACCCGCCGTGCTGCGACACCGGATCACCTTGCGGCCCGAGGCCGAGCTCGAGCACTACCGCGCCGACGACGCCGTGGCCGCCGCGATCTCGTCGGTGCCTGTGCCCCGATGACGCCGACGCCGCGCGCCGCGTACGCACTACTCGCGGTCGCGCTCGTGGCGCTGCTCGTTCCCGCGGCCGTGTCACTTGCCCTGGTGGCGGTCGTCGTGATCGCGACGATCGTCGACGGGGCGATCGCGCACCATCGGCTTCGCGTACGCCGGACGTTGCCCCGCACGCTCGCGCGCGGCGTCGCGGCGCGCTTGCTCGTCGAGACCGACGCCGATGCCCCGGCCCGCATCGAGGTTCGCCAGGCGCAACCGGCCGACGTCGAGATCGAACCATCGGTCGCGCGGGGCGCGCTCGATGCGCGAGTGATCGCCTACCGGCGGGGCGAGGCGGTGCTGCCACCGGCTACCGCGCGCCGCCGCGGACCTCTCGGGCTCGGGCGTTGCACGTTCACCGGCGAAGGTAAGGCGCCCATATTGGTGTATCCCGACGTCGTCGCGGCGCAGCGTCTCGTGGTCGCGCTGCGCCGCGGCCAGTTTCGCGACCCGGGACTGCGCGCCCTGGGGCCGCTCGGTCTGGGAACCGACTTCGAGTCGATCCGCGACTACCTCCCCGACGATGACGTGCGCCAGATCAACTGGACGGCGAGCGAGCGCGCCGGCCGTCCGATGAGCAACGTCTACCGCATCGAACAGGATCGCGACGTCGTGTGCCTGCTCGATGCCGGACGCCTGATGTCGGCTCCGCTCGATCGGCGCTCGACCCGCCTCGACGCCGCGGTCGACGCGGTGACGATGGTTGCGTTCGTCGCCGACGAGCTCGGTGATCGGTGCGGCGTGACGGTGTTCGACGCGGAGCTGCGATCGCAGTTGCGACCGCGCCGCAACGGGGGACGCGCGGTCGTGCGCACGATCCTCGGCGCGGAGCCCACAGGCGTCGACAGCGACTACGACCTCGCGTTCCGGAGTGCCGGCGGCGGCAAGCGCTCCCTCATCCTCGTCTTCACGGATCTCGTCGACGCATCCGCCGCGCGCTCACTCGTTGCCTCGGTGCCGGTATTGACGCGCCGCCACGCCGTGATCGTGGCCTCTGTGCGTGACCCCGATCTCGACGGCGCGCTCCGGCGCGAGCCTTCCAGCCGCCACGACGTCTACGCCGCCGCCGTTGCGATCGACGTGCTCGACGAACGCCGGCGCGTCGCGACGCGGCTGGAACACGCGGGCGCGAGGGTGGTCGACGCGCCGCAGGGCGAGCTCGGCGAGGCCTGCGTGCGCGCCTACCTCCGGCTCAAGGCCCGGGCGCGGTTGTAACCGTTGCCGGGCCCGGCGCGCCGCGCCAGAGGACGAGACCCCAAAAGAGCGCGCCCAGCCCGAAACCGACGATCAACACGATGGTCAGGCCCTTGCCCGCAGGGGTGAGAAAGCCTTCGACCAGACCCGCGATGACGAGCCAGACGGCCGTACCGAGCACGATTTCCACCGCGCCGCGCGCCTCGGTGCGCAACGCGTCCAGTCGCGTGCGCGTTCCCGGGTCGACGATCGCCGACGCGAGCCGTAATCCGGCAGCGCCGGCAACGACGATGCAGCTCAACTCGAGCACGCCGTGCGCGACGACGAGCTCGAAGAAGGGACGACCGTTCCCGGCTCCGATCGCCAGACCCGCGACCGCGCCGAGCAGGATCCCGTTCTGGATGAGCATGTATATCGTGCCGAGGCCGATCAGGATTCCACCCGCGAAGGCGAGGAACGTCACCTGAATGTTGTTCGTGAAGATCTTCGCCGCGAGGTCGGTTTGGTCGTCGACGGAGACGCCGAGGTCCTGGCCCTCGGGGCGCGGTTGCGTGACCGACTGGTACGCGCTCGGCGCGAGGCCGCCGGCCGCTCCGGGATCGCGCCATGCCCAGTAACCCGACAGCACCGTCGGCAGTACGAGACACGCGGCGGCGATCACGAGCAATGCGGGCCGTTCGCGGACGCGTTGCCAATAGCCGCGCGTCACGAATGCGCGCAGCGTGCTGCGCGAACGCGTCGTGTTGTACACCGCGTGACGGCCTCGCTGCGTGAGCCGCTCGAGCCGACCCACGATCGGGTCCGATGGGAAGCGGCGACGAACGAACGCAAGGTCAGCCGCCACCGCGCGGTAGCACGCACCGAGCCGCAGCACGCCCGCGGGTCCGAGGCGCGCCGGCGAGTTGCCACTGCGTTGAAGGAGCTGTTCGAGCTCCGTCCAGATCGCGGCTCGGTCGCGCACGAACTCGTCTAGGTTGGTCACGTGCTCCTCGACGACCGCGTGACGATCGCGACGCCCGAGGGCGTCTCGCTCGAGCTTGTGCTCGCCGGCGTCGGCTCTCGCTTCGTGGCCCGCCTCCTCGACACGCTGATCCAGGTCGCGATCATCATCGCGCTCGCGCTCGGCATCTACTTCACATCCACGCCCGGCATCGTGCGCGCGGTGGTGCGGGTGCTGCTCTTCTTGGTGCTCTTCGGTTACGACGTGCCGTTCGAGGTGTTCAACGGCGGCCGGACAGTCGGCAAGCTCGCGGCCGGAATTCGAGTCGTCGGTGGTCTCGGCGAACCCATCGGCTTCCTCGCCAGCGCGATCCGCAACATCCTGCGCATCGTCGACTTCCTGCCCGTGCTGTACGTCGGCGGCGTCGTCTCCATGGTCGCGACCCGCCGCGATCAACGTCTCGGGGATCTCGCGGCCGGAACCATCGTCGTGCGCGACCGGTTCCCAGGTCTGGCTTCGGCTCCCGGCTCGCCGGCAACCGTGCCGTTCGAGGCCGTCGCGACGTGGGACGTGTCCGCGGTCGATCAGATCGATCTCGTGACGATCCACCAGTTCCTCGATCGCCGGCTCTCGATGCCGATTCCCATCCGTGCCTACTTCGCGGGCGAGCTCGCGTCGCGCGTCGCGCCGAAAGTGGCCGGCGCGCCGTACCAAACGCATCCGGAGTACCTGCTCGAAGGCATCGTCGTGGCCAAGCAGGCGAGAGCATGATGCACCAGAGCAAGA
>JAUZEM010000324.1 GCA_030839005.1 Actinomycetota bacterium
ACACGCACACCGTCCTGTACGAGCACGTCGGCGCCCGCTATCGCGACGCCGATTCGGTGCCGATCGAGCTCGCGCTCGACCACGGCTACGACGGGCTCGTCATCGCCTGGTTCGACGCGCGCGGTGGACGAGACGCGCGTGCGCTGCACGAGGAGCTGGCGCGGTCGTACGCGCCCGCGCTGCTGGCGCCTTCGCCGATCGAGATCGCGAGCTCGTGGACGCCGTCGGCCGGCGAGAACGACCCGCGCGACGTTCCGATGGATCTCGGCAGCAAGGCCGGCGGTCCGGAGCGCTTGTGCCAGCTCCTGTTCGTCGGAGGCAACGTGCAGGAAGTCTTGCCGGCAGTGCGCGCGTACACCGACGCGATCGAGGCCGACGACCTCGCGACCGTGCGTCTGGTCGCGCCGTTCTTCCGGACGGTCGTCGGCACCGATCGCTACGTCGATCAGCTCTGGTGAGTCGCGGGAACCACCGCGTTACGGCCGGCGGCCATTCCACGCGACGAGCCGGTCGATGAGCGGCGCGTCATCGGGAACGGGAACGACCTCGGCGAACGCATCAGGGGCAGCCGCCGCCGGGCCCATCTTCTTTCGAACCTCGGCGAAGATCTCGGCGCGGCCTTCTCCGGGAAGCCAGTTGCGGATCAGCGCGTACGCGTTCTCGACGGCCTGGGCGTTCCACGCCGGAGTCTGCCCGGTCGCGTGCGCGACGTCCCACGTGTGCACGGTGACCTCGCTGACGTAGCCGAGCAGGGCAACGGCACCCGTGTCGGTCGCCCATGGGAGCACGATCGTGCGTTCGAGTGCGGATCCGTCGGCCCACGCCGCCTTGGCCTCTGCTACCGCGGCGAGCCAGGCCGGCATCACGTCGTCGTCGGGGAGGCCGTCGATGTCGGGAGCAGTGACGCGCATCGGGTCGTCGCCCCGACCCATCGCGACGACCCGGGGGAGGACGCCGACGAGGTGGCGGAGCAGTTGGCGGACGTCGTATTCGGTGCACGGGGTGGGATTCGCGAGCTGGTCGGCGCGCACGTTGCCGATCACCTCGGTTGCGGTTTCCGTGGCCGCCGCAAAAAGTGGGCGGGGATCGATGTCGAGGTGGAAAGTGTCGGTGCCAGTGGCCGGGGATGGTGAGCTCGTTGTGGTGTCCATGGCCGGATGATGCGCCCGTAAAGTGGCCACCTCCTGACCGGTTCTCCTGAAATGATGCACCCATGCGGGCCGACCGCCTCGTCGCCGTCCTGATGCTGCTCCAGACCCGGGGTCGGATCACCGCGGCCGAGGTCGCGACCGAGCTGGAGATCTCCGAGCGCACCGCGCGCCGCGACCTCGACGCGCTCGCGATGGCCGGTTTACCGGTGTACTCACAGCCGGGTCGCAATGGCGGTTCGCAACTGCTCGGCGGCGCCCGTACCGACCTCAGCGGTCTGAACGTCGCCGAGGCCCGCGCCCTGTTCCTCGTCGCCGGACCGTCGCCGGCCACGCCGGAGCTGAAGGCCGCGCTGCGCAAGCTGGTGCGCGCGCTCCCCGAGCCGTTCCGCGCCGACGCGCAAGCCGCGTCGACGGCCGTCGTCGTCGATTCGAACGCATGGGGCCGCGCGACGCCGACGCGTCCGCCGCCTCGACATCTCGACGCCTTGCAACACGCGGTCATCGAAGGGGAACAGCTGGAAATCGCCTACGTCGCGCGCGACCGCGCCTCGACGACCCGGATCGTGCATCCGTTGGGACTCGCGGCGAAGGGGAGCGTCTGGTACCTGGTCGCCGATACCGAGGCGGGGTTGCGTACGTTCCGCGTCGACCGCGTCACCTCGGCCGAGCGCACGGGTGAGAAGGCGATTCGTCCGGACGGATTCGATCTCGCGGAGGCGTGGCGGCTCATCAGCGCGGAGGTCGACCAACTGCGCGCCCCGGTTCGGGTGTTCGCGGCGGCCGACGTGTCGGTCGTGCCGCTCCTGCGATGGGTCTTCGATACGCAGGTGCGCGTCGGGCCGGCTCGACCCGACGGCCGGATCGACGTCGAGGTCGCGGGCCCGCACGTCGAGGCGCTCGCCGGGCAACTCGCCGGATTCGGCGCCCGTGTGGAGGTGCTCGAGCCGGTCGAGCTGCGAGCCGAGCTGGCGCGGATCGCCGACGAGTTGGTCGCGACCTACGGCTCCCATCCCGGGTCGCGGCCGTAGAACGCGACGAGCTTGTCCGCCGCGGACGCGTTGTCGTCGACCGATATCTCGGCACCGAACATCGCCGGGTCGCGCCGGAATTCGGACGCACGAAGGTCCGCATAGCCGCGTGCGCACAACTCCTCGTCGAGCGCGGCGGGAAGACGGGCGGCGCGTGCGAGGTCCCAGGTGTGCACGAGGAGGTCGGTGGTGAGCGCGCCGATCATCGCGCGCGGGGTGCTCTCGCCTCCGCCCGGGAGCTCGGTCTTGCGATCGAGCACTCCGTCGGCGTCGAGCGCGGTGAACAGCGCGACCGAGGTTGCGTCCCAGCGCGCCGCGGGATCGTCGCGCGGGCGGTGCGCACGCACGCCGAGCGGTCGCAGGAGCAGGAAGTCGTGGAAGCCGATGACGTGCTCTACGACGTCTCGTGCGGTCCACTCCGTGCAGGGTGTCGGCGCCGACCACGACTCGTCGGACACCGCGTGCGCAATCGCCCCGAATCCGGCGCACGCCCGCCGATGACGTTCGACCAATGTGTCCACGTGTTCATCATCCCAGCGTTGGACTCAGTGCGCACGAGGCGGTAGGACACACGTCGTGAACGACGAACTGCACAAAGACGACCTGCACAAAGCCATGTTCCTTCCCGATTTGCTGGTCGCGGCGCTGAATCGCCATCCCGATCGGCCCGCCGTCTACCTCGGCGATCAAGTCCTCACCGGTCGGGAGGTCGCGGCGCAGATGAGTTGCTACGCGCAGGCCTACGCCGCGCAGGGGCTGACCAAGGGGAGCCCGGTCGCGATCCTGTCCCCGAACCGCCCCGAGGTGCTGTTCACGCTCGGGGCAAACATGGTGACAGGGTGTCGGGCCAGCGCGCTGCACCCGCTCGGTTCGGTCGACGATCACGCGTACGTGATCGACGACGCCGAGCTCGAGACCCTCGTGTTCGACCCGAGCTTCGCCGAGCGCGCGCAACAATTACAGGAGCGCTGTCCCGGATTGAAGCGGCTGCTCTCGTTCGGGCCGTGCGAGGTCGGTGAAGATCTCCTCGCCCTCGCGTCGACATTCTCGCCTCGACCGCTCGTTGCACCCGACGTTCAACCCGAAGATGTCGCCGGCCTCGCGTACACCGGCGGCACCACCGGCAAGCCCAAGGGCGTGATGGGCACCTACCGCAGCGGCGCGACGATGACGATGATCCAGATGGCCGAATGGGAGTGGCCCGAGGACACGCGCTTCCTCATCTGTACGCCGCTGTCGCACGCGGGCGCCGCGTTCTTCATCCCGACGCTGCTGACCGGCGGCGCGCTCGTCGTGCTGCCGCACTTCGAGCCCGGCCTCTTCCTCGAGACGATCGCGAAGTACCGCATCACCGCGACGATGCTCGTGCCGACGATGCTGTACGTCCTGCTCGATCATCCGCAGCTCGATCGCACCGATGTGTCGAGCCTGCGCACCGTTTATTACGGCGCAGCCGCGTGCTCGCCGACCCGGTTGCAGGAGGCGATCACGCGGCTCGGCCCGATCTTCTTCCAGTACTACGGGCAGGCCGAGTGCCCGATGGCCATCACGTCGCTGAAGAAGGAAGATCACGACGTGAACGACCTCGACCGGCTCGCCACCTGCGGCCGCCCGACGCCGTGGGTCCGGGTCCGACTGCTCGACGAAGACCTGAACGAGGTGACGCGCGGCGAACCCGGTGAGATCTGCGTGCAGGGTCCGCTCGTGATGGCGGGTTACTGGAAGAAGCCGGCCGAGACGGAAGCGGCGCTGCGCGGCGGCTGGCTGCACACCGGCGACATCGCGCGCGAGGACGCCCACGGCTTCTACACGATCGTCGACCGCAAGAAGGACATGATCGTCAGCGGCGGTTTCAACGTGTTTCCCCGGGAGATCGAGGACGTGCTCGCGCTGCATCCCGCAGTCTCTCAATGTGCGGTGATCGGGGTACCCGACGAGAAATGGGGCGAGGCCGTCAAGGCGATCGTCGTGCTGCGACCGGACGAGACGGTCGCGCCCGACGAGCTGATCGCGTTGGTGAAGGAGCACAAGGGCGCGCACCACGCGCCCAAGTCGGTCGAGTTCGCCGACGCGATTCCGTTGAGCCCGCTGGGCAAGCCCGACAAGAAGGCGCTGCGCGCGCAGTACTGGGGGAGTACCGAGAGGCAGGTTCACTGAGTGCGCACGGTCTGCATCACCGGCTCTGCGGGCGGCATCGGTGGCGCGACGCGCACCCGGTTGGAGAAGGACGGCGCGCGCGTCATCGGCGTCGACGTGCGCGACGCGGAGGTGGTCGCCGACCTCTCGACGCCCGCCGGGCGTGACGCCATGGTCGCGGCCGTCACCGAGCTCTGCGGCGGCATGCTCGACGGGCTCGTTGCGGCGGCGGGCATCATGGGCGATCAGCCGCTCGTGGTCGCGATCAACTACTTCGGGGCGATCGCGTCGTTGGACGGGCTGCGACCGCTCCTCGCGCACGGCACCGACGCATCCGCCGTCGCGATCAGCTCGAACTCGACGACGACCACCCCCGGGCTCCCGACCGACCTCGTCGACGTGATCCTGGCGGGGGACGAAGCGCAGGCCCTCGCGGCGACGAGCCGCGCCCCGGGAGTGTTCGCGTACCCCGCCTCCAAGCTCGCGCTCGCGCGCTGGGTCCGTCACCACGCGCCGCAACCGGATTGGATCGGCGCGGGCATCAGGCTCAACGCCATCGCACCGGGGGTGATCGAGACCCCGATGACGAAGGACGACCTCGAGTTCATCTTCAGCATCCCCGACACCTTCCCCGTGCCGATCGGTCGTCCCGGCTTGCCTTCCGAGATCGCGAGCCTGATCGCGTATCTCCTTTCTCCCGACGCGGGATTCTTCTGCGGGTCGGTCGTGTTCGCCGACGGCGGGACCGACGCGGCCGTGCGAGCCGACGACTACCCGACGCCGCGGACCTGACGGCGACCGAGCTCGCGTGACAAATTCCGCGACGAGCATCCCGTGACAAGATGTGTGACGATGCCGCCTGAAGAAGAAGCCGCGATGAAGCTCGAGACGCCGTGGCGCCGCGATCTCGACGAGGTCGGGTCGGCAATGGAGAAGTGGGCGCGCGCGACGCTCGGAGTGGATGCGGACGTTTCGAGCGCGTCGGCGCCCGGCAACGGCATGTCGAGCGAGACGGTGCTCTTCGAGATGACGCTCGGCGGCGAGCGCGAACGCTATGCGGCGCGGCTCGCGCCGATGCCCGAGGTGTACCCCGTGTTTCCCGAGTACGACATCGAGCTGCAGGCCAAGTGCATGAACCTGGTCCGGACTCGCACCGATGTTCCTGCGCCCGACGTCCGCTGGGTCGAGCTCGACCCGCAGTGGCTCGGTACCCCGTTCCTCGTGATGCGCCGGATCGACGGCGAGGCGCCGCCCGATATCCCGCCGTACGTGTTCGGCGGTTGGGTCGCCGACGCGCCGCCGGCGACGCGGGCCGCCATGCAGACCCGCACGCTCGAGGTGCTGACGAAAGTGCACCAGATCACACCCGCGAACGCTGATCTCTCGTTCCTGGCGCGGCCGCAACACGGATCGACCGCGCTGCGTCAGCAGATCGGGCACGAGCGCTGGTACTACGACTGGGCGCGCGAGGGCGTCTCGTACCCGTTGATCGACGCGACATTTTCGTGGCTCGACGCGCACTGGCCCGACGAGGGCGAAACGGTGCTCAACTGGGGCGACGCGCGTGTCGGCAACGTCTTGTACCGCGACTTCACGCCGATCGCGGTGCTCGACTGGGAGATGGCGACCGTGGGCCCGCGCGAGGTCGACCTCGCGTGGATGATCTTCCTGCACGAGTTCTTCCACGACATGGCGGTGGGATTCGGGCTGCCGGGGATGACCGACTTCATGCAGCGCGACTCGGTCATCGCCGAGTACGAGACGCTGAGCGGGCACGTGGTGCGCAACCTCGACTGGTTCGAGGTGTTCGCCGCGCTGCGGTTCGCGATCGTCTCGATCCGCACGAGCAAGCGGGGCATCGCGTACGGCACGATGGAGGAGCCGGCCGACCCCGACGACCTCATCATGTTCCGCAACCTGCTCGAGGCGATGCTCGCCGGGACGTACTGGAGATGACGACTGAGCGGCTGGAAGTCCAGCGGACCATCGAGGCTGAGCCGGCGGCGATCTTCCGGGTGCTGTGCGACCCGCAGGGACATGTGGCGATCGACAGCTCCGGCATGCTGATGGACGCCACAGGCGAGCCCGTCACCGCAGTCGGCGACAGCTTCGTCGTGCACATGGACCGCGAGGCCCTCAACGACTTCCCGATGGGCCGCTACGACGTGACCGTCACCATCACCACACTCGTTCCCGACCGCGAGATCGCGTGGACGATCGTCGGCCAGATCCGTCCGCCGATCGGCCACGTCTACGGGTACACGCTCGCGCCGGTCGACGGCGGCACGCTCGTCACGTCGTACTACGACTGGTCGTCCATCGATCCCGTGTGGAAAGAGGCAGGCATCTTTCCGGTGATATCCGAGGGTGCGCTGCGGGCCACGCTCGGGATCCTCGCCCGGACGGTGACGCGGGGCGGCCCGTGATGGCCCGCGCCCGGGCCTGGGTCAGTCCCGGTACTCGGGGGTGCGCTTCTCCTTCCGGGCGCGGACGGCCTCCTCGAAGTTCTGGGTGGTGAGGCGCACGTAGAGCTGGGCGATGCCTTCGTGGTCCATGTGTGCGTGCAGGCTGGCCGCGTCGAGGCTCGACCAGAGCATCCGCTTGGTGACCTCGACACCGACGCGCGAGAAGCCGATCATGCGTTCCGCGACCGAGTAACACTCCTCCAGCAGCTGGTCGGCGGTGACGACCCGCGACACCAAGCCGATGCGCGCCGCCTCCGCGGCGTCGACGTCGCGACCGGTGAGCATGATGTCGAACGCGCGCGCGGAGCCGATCTCGCGCGGGAGCAGGTAGGAGATGCCGAGCTCGCTCGCGGTGAGGCCGTTGTTGATCCCCGCGGCCCGGAAGTACGCCGCCTCGGACGCGATGCGGATGTCGCACGCGCACGCCAGGCAGAATCCACCGCCGATCGCGGCACCGTTGATCGCGCCGATCACCGGTTGGTGCATCTTGCGAATCGCGGTGATCACGTCGTCGAGCAGCTCGAGCGCGCGCCGGGCGATCGAGGTCACGGTCAGGCCGTCGATGTTCGGCACGATGCCGGCGTCCTCGAGGTCGGCGCCCGAGCAGAACCCGTGGCCGGCGCCGGTGAGCACGACGACGCGGACGTCGTTGTCGTGACTCAAGGTCTCCAGAGCCTGACGCAGCGGGATCATCACGTCGAACGCCATCGCGTTCATGCGCTCCGGACGGTTCAGCGTCACCAGCGCGACGTGCGGGCGGGGCTTGTCGATCTCGACGAATGACATCTCGTTCCTTGTCTGCGGAGTTCTTGGCTCAGGGGCTGATGCCGGCGTGACGCACCGGCCGGAACGGACCCGAGGCGCGGTTCTCGCTCAACGTCAGGCCGTGCAACAACGCGTTACGCAGGTCACGGGGGTCGATGACGTCGTCGTAGCCCATGCCGCTCGCGCTGCGGAAGGCGGCCGCCGACTGCTCCGACGCGATGAGGGCCGCCTCTTCGTC
>JAUZEM010000427.1 GCA_030839005.1 Actinomycetota bacterium
GGCAGCACAGCTCGATGCCGACCCGACCGCCCTATGGTGCGCACCCGGCCGAGGGGCCGGGGCGTTCCTGCCGTCGGCGCTGACACGACGACTGGACACGTGGCTGCGCGGTCGCCGTGCACTTCTCGATGCGTTGCGGTTCGCCCACCAGGAACGGCTCGACCTCGTCGCCCGCCAATTCGCCGTCTTCGAGCTCTTGGAGCAGTCCCAACACGACGGATACGCAGTTGTGCGGTCATCCCGCTTCCGACTCGGGACGCGCGTCGTTCGCCTCGGCCGCAACGTGCTGCGCAAGGAGGCGTCGTTTCGCGCCTCGGGCGCAATCCTTGCGCGGCAACGCGCGGTTGCGGAGTTGCGCTCGTCTCTCGCGGCCGAACAGCCGTCGCCCGCGCCCGTCCACGGCGGCTTGCGAGTGACGTATCTGTTGCCCGAGTTGAGACTCTCGGGCGGCGCCATCGTCGTCATGCAGCTCGTCAACGAGCTCAGATCACTCGGCGTCGATGCCCGAGTCGTCGCCCTGAAAGACGCGCGACCCGCAGTTCGACGCGAGTCGTTCCGTTGGCGGCTCTTCGTTCGTCCGAAGCTGTTCCCGAGCGTAGAGGCGATGATGCAAGGGATGCCCGAAACCGACGTGCTGATCGCGACGCATTGGCGTACGGCGCCGTGGGTCCGAGCGCTGGTCGATGCACATCGGGCGAAGCACGCAGTGTATTTCTTGCAGGACTACGAAGCCTGGTTCTTCCCCGAAGAAGAAGCGGCCGCGCGGGAAACGGTGAAGAAAACCTACGGCCTGATTCCGGACAAGATCGCGACGTCCGCGTGGCTACGCGACCTCGTGCGCGATGACGGTTACGACGCGCGGAAGATCCCGCTCGGCGCGGATCTCGGGTTCTTCTATCCGCGGCCCGTCGAGCAGCGGTCGCGTCCGGTCGTCCTGGCCATGGCGCGTCCACGGACGCCGCGCCGGGGATTCGACTTCGTCGTCGCGTCGCTCGCGAAGGTTCACGAGCTCGTGCCTTCCGTCGACATCGTCCTCTTCGGGGAGAACATGGGTGCCATGCCGCTTCCCTTCCCGTACCGTTCCGTGGGTGTCGTCACCGATCGAGACGAGCTCGCGCGGCTGTACTCGGCGGCGCGAGTGCACTTCGACGGCTCCGAGTTCCAGGCCTTCGGTCTGCCTGCGCTCGAAGCCATGGCGTGCGGAACGGTGTCGGTCCTGACCGCCGTCGGCGGCGTGCAGGAGTACGCGCGCCACGACGAGAATTGCCTGCTCGTCGCACCGGACGATCCGCACCTCGCGGCGGCCGCGATCGTCGGGGTGCTCTCGGATGATGCACTCCACGACCGCTTACGGACGGGCGGCCTCGCCACGAGCCGGGACTTTTCGATGCGGCGGACCTCGCGCGAGACGGCAGACGTGCTCGCCGCGATCGCGGGGTCACCCGCTCCGAGGTGACGATGCGCGTCAGATGCGCGGCCGGCGGTCCGCGACTTCACCGTTGGCTCGCGGAGCCGCCCGGCCGGCGGTGAAGACACCACGGAGCCGTCGTAGTGAGCCCGAGATCGCCCGCCGGGAACGCGCCCGGGGGCCGTGTACGCGCGCGGCTTCGCCGGTTCGAGGTTGTCGCTCGCGTTGGCGATCACGAATCGTGAAGTACTTGTCCATCCAGCCCGCGACGGCACGCGCCGTCGCCCGATTGCGATCGAACCGGTCCGGTTCGCATGACGGCAACCGCGCCGGATCGGTCGCGCCCATCCACTTGGCGAGGAAGCGCCGGCGATTGAGCGCCCAGAGGTGCGGCCAGTCGTCCAACCTCGACGCCGTCGCGTGGCCGACGTGCGCGACGAGGACCCGCTCGTCGAAGACCACGTCGAGATCGTTCACCCACACTTTGAAGCAGAGATCGACGTCCTCGCCGCTCGCAATCTCGTACTCCTCCTCCCAGCCGCCGAGCGCCAGCATCGTGTCTCGGCGCATCAGGTAGACGACGGCGGCAGGTGGTGCCGAGAAGGGATCGAGAACCGCGACGTCGGCGCCCGCCTCGGCCCGGACCGTCACCGGATTCGATGCGGCCGTGATGGCCGGCACGATGATCCCCGCGCGCGGATGCGCACGAGCCGTCTCGAGAAGTCGTGACGCCCAAGCCGGCGGCAGCACGGAATCGTTGTTGCAAAACGCAATGTATTCTCCGCGCGAGCCTTCCAGTCCCTGGTTCATGCCGGGAGCAAAGCCGCGGTTCTCGGGATTGAGAATCGAGTGATCGGCGGCCGCCTGCGCGTACTGGGCCGCGTCGGGCTGCGATCCGTTGTCGATCACGATGAGCTCGTACGAGGAATCGGTGTTTTCGCGCACGGACTCGACGAAGCCCCGCGTGTGATGCAGGTTGTCCCACGCAAGCACGACGACGGAGACGTCCGGGGGGGTCGTTCGCCGGGCCGCACCAGTGACGTCCCCTCCCATGACGCGCTACGTTAGTGCTCTCGGTACGCGCGGTTTTGCGACGCAACATCCCTCACGGACGAGACATCCCCTCACGGACGAGACATCATGGAATGACGAGTTCCCGCGAGCCACCGCTTCCCACCTTCCTCATCATCGGCGCGCAGAAGAGCGCGACGCGGTGGCTGCGGTTCAATCTCGGACTTCATCCCGACGTCTACGCCGCGGCAAACGAAGTCCAGTTCTTCAACAATGGCCCGCGGTTCCGCGACCTCGGCGTCTCGTGGTACCGCTCGCAGTTCGACGGTTGGTCGGGTGAGCCGATCGTCGGCGAGGCGACTCCCGGGTACATGTTCTGGCGACATCAGCCGCCCATCTGCTCCGAGCGGATTCGGCTTGTCGTGCCGGAGGTCCGGCTCGTGGCGATCCTCCGCAACCCGATCGACCGGGCGCATTCGGCGATGCTGCACCACATCGCACGAAACGCGCTCGCGCCGGATTCCGATCTCCTCGACATCGTTCGCCGGACGCCGGTCGACCGTGACCCGCTCGGGCTGATCTCGGGCGGGTGGTACGCAGAGAGCCTGGAGCCCTTCCGGCAACGGTTCGGTGACCAGCTGCTCGTCGTACTACACGACGACGTCGGCGACGATGCTCGCGGCGTATACGACCGCGCGTTACGGCACATCGGCGCGCGACCCGACTTTGCTCCGGCCGATCTCGAGCAAGTTCGCTTCAGTTATCGAGACCGGCCCAGTACCGACGCGAACGGGACGAGGCGGCTGACGGTCGCGCAACGACGTGAGCTCCATCCGTACTTCGCGGACGACATCTCGAGGCTCGCGAAGATGCTCGACCGCGATCTCTCCATCTGGGATCCGGACCGCGCCTGACGGCGTGACGCCTTGCCACGATGCCACTCGGGCCGATTACGCTGGCGTGGCCGTGGGAGTCTTTGTCGTAGGGATGCATCGCTCGGGAACCTCGGCGGTCGCCGCGGCCCTGGAGGCACTGGGCCTCGACGTCGGGGCGGCCGAGCGCCAGATGGCGCCGGACGTGGCGAATCCGGCGGGCTACTACGAGCTGCAGGAGACCGGTGATCTCAACGACGAGATCCTGGCCCTGTTCGGCGGCGCGTGGGACGGCCTGCCCCAGCTGTCCGCGGGGTGGGAGCTCGAACCGGGGATGACGCCGTATTACCGGCGCGCGGCCGCAATCGTCGGGAAGCGCCTCACCAAGGACCGGTGGCTGATCAAGGATCCGCGGATCGCGCCGCTCCTGCCGCTCTGGCGTCGAGCGGTGCTGGACCGGTGCGCGGCGGTCCTGATCGTGCGCGAACCCATGGAAGTCGCGTGGTCGCTCGCGCTCCGTAACGGGATGCCGATCCTGACCGGGCTCGCCCTGTGGTCCGATTACAACCGCCGCGCGCTGGTCGGTTTGAGCGGGCTGCCGGTACACGTCTGCAGCTATGACGAGCTGGTCTCGGCACCCCTCGCGACGACGACGTCGATCCAGGCGAGCCTCGAGTCGTGGAACGAGCTGTCCGCCGATGCCGAGGTCGAAGCGGCGGCCGCGCGTATTCAGCCCGAGCTGCGTCGCAACACGTGGCCCCGGGACAATGCTGATGCGCTCGAGGTTCCGGGCGAGATCGAACGCCTCGCGAAGTTCCTCGCCGACCTTGCGGGCGCGCACAGCGTGTTCGAGCCCGGTCACCCGCCGCCGTCGCCGTGGGAAGAGGCGCTGCTCGTCGAGCGGCGCACCGGCCTCGCGCGCCTCCGCGCGGCGACGAGCGAGGTCGAGGCCGCGATCCGCCAGCGCGATGAGCGCGATGAGGAGGCCAAGCTCGCGATCCAACAGCGCGATGAGAATGCACTCGAGCGGGCGGCGCTCGGACAACAACTGCACGCGCGGAACCTGGAGTTCGACGCGCTGGGCGAGTCCGCTCGAGCCGAGCGGGAGCATGTCGTCGCCGACAGAGACCGCGTCGGCCGCGAGCTCGAGGCGGTTCGGGCGCGTCTCGCCGAGGTCGAGGCCGATCTCGACGACGTCCAAACGCGGCGACGCAACGCCGAGAAGGCGTTGCGGGTCACGACGCGACGCCTGGAAGCGCGCGAGCGCAGCCTCCCGATCCGCGTCGCGCGCGCCATCAAGCGCGTGCGCCGCCGGTAGAACGTGTCGACCCCCGTCCCCGATACCGACACACCCACGCCACCGGTTCCCCGGTTCGTGATCATCGGCGCGCAGAAGAGCGCGACGCGGTGGTTACGCAAGAACCTTGGCGAGCACCCCGACGTCTTCACGCCGCGTTCCGAAGTGCATTTTTGGAATCGTGAAGACCGCGTGACGAAGCTCGGGCTCGACTGGTACCGCGACCAGTTCAACGGCTGGAACGGTGAGCCGATCGTCGGCGAAGCGACCCCCGGTTACATGATCTGGCGACATCAACCCGAGCGTGTCGCCGCTCGCATGAAGAGGTTCTTTCCCGACGCCCGCCTCATCGCGCTCTTGCGCAACCCCATCGACCGCGCGAACTCGGCGATGATGCACCATATTCGCCGAGGACGGTTACCCGCCGACTCGCGTCTCGTCGATGTCGTGCGGGAGCGAACACCGCCCGAGAAGGATCGGCTGTGCCTGGTGGCGGGCGGCTGGTACGCGGCGAGTCTCCAGCCTTTCCTCGATGCGTTCGGCGACGGCCTTCTGGTGCTCTGGCAGGACGACATCGGCGTGGATCCGGTCGGCGTCTACGACGCGGCGCTCCGCCACATCGGCGCGTCGCCCGACTTCCGGCCGGCGGAGCTGTCGAAGGTCGTCTTCAGTAACCGCAAGGGCAAGGCAGGTCGTCTCTACGAGCTGACGCACACCGATCGCGTCGACATGTGGCAGTACTTCCGGGACGACGTCGCGCGGCTCGAGCAGCTCCTCGACGTCGATCTCTCGCGTTGGGAACCGCGCGAGCAGGACTCGAGCCGTGGGCCGGTGGCGTCGATCGCCGACGTGCGATCGAGATGGTGGGGTCGCCGTCGAGCGCCGACCTAGCCCTCGGGGTTCCCCGTTCGTCCCCGTGGCGGTGCGTCGAGTCCGTGGCGCGCCAAGGCGTCGAGGAATTCCTGCGCCCGGCGGTCGAACGTGTGGCGCGCGAGCACGATGTCCATTCCGTGGCGCGCCCGGGTGCGGGCTCCGCCGGGATCGGCCAGGACCTCGTCGACGAGCGCCCGCAGCTGATCGGCATCGCGGAAGGTCGGGACCGCCCCATCGAACAGCTCTGCGACCTCCGGCATGTCGTCGGAGATCACCGGCGCGCCGCACGCCAGCGCGTCGAAGATCCGGTTCGAGACGAATCCCCAATCGCGCATCGAGTCCCAGTGGTCGTTCAGCACGACGCCGGCCGACGAGTAGACGCGGGCGAGATCCTCGTTGTCGATGTAGTCGCGCACGATCAGAGCGGGATCGACGAATTGCTCCCACCCGCTTCCGTAGATCGCAGGCCGGAGTCCGCTCGCGATCGCGTCGGCGACCGCGGTGCGGTACTCATCGCGGCTCTTCGCGACGACGGTGACATCGTGCCGGTAAACCGGCTCCGACGGAACCGGACGGAACCGTGCCGGATCCGTCGCCTGCAACAGTGGTTCCACCGGCGTTCGAGTACGCGCGCGCAACTCCGCCGCGAAACGGGTCGACGCGACCAGGACGAGGTCGGCCGCGTCGAGCTCGGCGAGTTCGATCGCCTCGGGATGACTGATGATCCACAGGACGTGATGCTGCCCGCGCGTTCGGCGAACCGGCGCGAGCCCCCTCACGACGCAATGCACGTCGCAGGACCGACCGGCCGCATCGTTCGCGGCGTCGGTGGTCTGGAGGCGCACGACGTGACCCGTGCGCTGGAGCGCGTCGGCGAACGCGCGGGCGAGGTGCCAGTCGCCCCAGCGCGGCGCGACCTTCGGTGAGGGCACGGCCACGGTGATCGCGATGCGTAGGCGCCCTTCCGCGAGCGGGGCGGCTTCTCTCAGCAGTGCGGGACCGACGTCGTCGACGAGATGCGTCCATGCAGGCGCGTTGCGGGGAATCGGCCGGGAAAGGCTTTTCGCCGTCCGCACCGGACGATGGTCGAGCACGATCGCGCTGGAGAGGGCGACGACACGGGCCCCGCCCGCGCGGATCCGCCGGCAGAGCTCGAACATCGCGACGTCGATGTCGTCATAGTCGGGCAGTCCGGCGGCAGCCTCGTACGCGGCCCGATCGATGAGCACACACGCGGCGGACGCGCCGGCGACGGACGTCGGTTGCGGGGACAACCTCGGGATGTCCCCTGCGGCGCGCGCCGCGAGGACGGGTGCGTCGGAATCGACGGCGAGCTCCAAGCCGAGTTGCCGGACGCGCCCGTCGTACGGCGTCGCGCGCGAACGAGCCCGAACCGGGTGCACGAGCTGCGCGGCCGCGGCGACCGTGTCGCCGCCGAGCGCGGCACCCAGGCGTGCGAGCAGATCGCTTTGGGCCGGCTCGCTCGACGCCAGGGAGAAGCAGAGGCGATCACCGCGCGCTCGCCGCGCGCCGCGAGCGGCGGCCGCGGCGAGCGACTCGCCCTCACGCGCCGGGATCACGGTCGATGCGAAGCCCGGCGCGAGCGCATCGGTTCCGTGCAGCACGGCGATCACCTCTGGAGCAACGTCCGCGTCCCCAAGAGGACTCGCGGCGTAGGCGCCGTCGATCAGGAGAACGACCGAAACGGTCGAGCTGGTCGGAGGCGATGGGGGAAGTCGGGCGATCTCCGCCGTGAGCGCCTCGAATCCGGCGACGGCACCGCCGCGGGAGCCGGCGGCTCGAAGGGCCAGCATTGAGCGATCGCGGAGCCGCGGCGCGCCGCCGTCGGTCGCGGCGAGCCGCTGCCGTAGCGCGTCCCCGCGTTCAGCCACGCGTCTGAGGATCGACGCGACCTGACTCCGACGAAGCGTGCGCAGCAATCGCGCTCGACGGCTCGGCCCGGACCCGCGCCGCCTAAGAGTTGGTCTGCGATCCTCGTGCGTCATGTTCCTCGGACGACATCTTCGTCGGATCCTGCGCGCCTCCGTGGTTCGGACCGGTCCGGGGCGTTGCCGGCGCCGTGCGGTTGTCGCGAGATCGGTCGACCGCCGCGAGCACGAGCTGAACCGAGCGGTCCCACGACCACCGGTCGGCGGCAGCATCGCTCGCCGCCCGGCCCAGCCGATGGCGTTCAACCGGATCCTCCCGCAAGCGCCGGAGTGCTGATGCGAGCTGCCGAGTGTCTCCCGGGTTCACGAGCAGCGCGTCGACACCGTCTTCGACTTGGTCGGGAAGGTCGCCGACCCTCGGCGCAATGACTGCAACTCCCGCCGCGAGATACTCGGCCAGCTTGAGCGGCGAGTAGTGGAACGGCTGTTCTCCCGCCGAGAGGACGAGCGCGACGTCCATCGCCGCGAGATGTTCAGGCACCTTGTCGTGGGGAACGGTCCCGGTGCATACCACGTTCACGTGCCGATCTCGGGCGAGCTGCTCCATTCGCGCACGCTCGGGACCGTCGCCGACCAGCAACAGCGTCGCGTTCTCGATGCCTACGAGCGCATCGACGGCGTGCTCCAGCGCGTGGAATCTTCGGAAGCTCCCGACCCAGCCGACGACGAATCGGCCCTCGAGGCCGAGGCGTCGCCGGATCGACTCCCGATCCCGGCCGGGGCTCCTCCGGAAGAACCCTGGATCGGCGCCGTTCGGCGTGATCACTATTCGGCGATCGTCGACGCCGATCCGGCTGACCTCTTCGGCGACCGTCGCCGAGCCGCACGCGACGATGTCGGCGCTGCGCATCGGCGTCCGCTCGCCGACCCGCTCGAGCCATCGGCCCCACCCGGGGCGCTCGACGCCCCATTGGCTCGCTTGCCACATCAGGGGTGCCGGAACGAAGAGCACCGATGGAACACCGAGCGCGACCGCAAGTCGGGGGCCCACTGTCTGAAACAGCTCGTGACGCTGCCAGACGAACGCGACGTCGTGGTCGCGCCAGGGGGATGCATCGATCCGAAAGGCCTTCGCGCGTGCCCACTCACGGACGTCTTTGACTGCCGTCTTCGCGACCACGGGAATGCGCTGTCGCCATCCGGCGCCCGCGGCCGGCGCGAGGCTCGCATCCGACGCGCGCCGTCGGAGCTCGTCGGGATCTACAACGCCGGCCGGCGTCACGATCCACGTCTCGCCGAGCGCGCGACGGAATCCGCCGGCCCATCCCGCGGTGCTCACCCCGGCGGCGACCGGGCCGCGCTCCCCGGCGAGCGTGGTCGGTAGGACCAGAATCGCGCCGCGGTGAGGGCGCGTGGGCGGGCCGCCGTCGCTCGTGTCGCGCGCGGCGTCCATCAACGCGTGATCGTAGCGCCGTCCCACACGAAACGATCACGCCTGTTGACGCGTCGCGCGCGAGAAGGCTCCATGTCGCCGAGTCGAGAGGTTCAGCAGTTCACCCGCGCCGGTCCGGGCCTGGGAGCGGCGCCGGCCGGCTGCCGACCTCGTGGAACCAGAGCTGGTACTGCAGGATCGTCCAGAGGCGCTGCTCCTCGCTGGACGTGCCCGAGAGGTGCCGGGACCAGCTGCGCGCGACCTCGGTGGTACCGGTGATGCCCGAAGCTCGCAGCGCGTCCGGCCGGAGCAGTTCGTCGGCCCATGCACGCAAGGGACCCCGCAACCACTCGCCGATCGGCGGGTCGAAGCCCATCTTCGGCCGGTCGAGCAGAGCCGGGTCGACCAGGCGGGCGACCGTCCGCCGGAGGAGCTGCTTGCCCTGCCCGCGCGACACGTGCCCGGCGAAGGGAACCGCCCGGGCGATGGCGACGACGCGCGGGTCGAGCAGCGGTGGGCGCGCCTCCAAACCGATCGCCATCGTGGCCCGGTCGACCTTGGTGAGCATCTGTTCGGGGAGGGTGAGCCGTCGGTCGAGCTCGAGCAGATCGTCCTCGAAACGAGCTGTCCGCACGCCGAGGTCGTAGCGGTCGGCGTTGCCCGTGAGCGCGCCGGGATCGGGCCAGAGGCCGACGAGCGCGGCAATCGCCTCAGGCGTGGTTGCGGCGCCGAGGACGGCCGCCGCCTTGTGGAGCTTTTCACCGGCGTTGGGGATGGCGGGCCGCCTCGTCATCGTCGGCCATCGCCGGGCCCATCGATCGATTGTCGCGGGCGCGAACGCCGCCGCCGCCCCTGCGAGCCGGAGGCGGAGCGGAGCCGGAAGCCGGCGACGCAGGCGATCGAGGCGGGCGCCGGCGACGAGCCGGTTGTACCCGCCGAACAACTCGTCTCCGCCGTCACCGGTGAGGGCGACGGTCACCGAGGCGCGGGCGGCGCGGGCGATGAGGTGAGTGGGGATGGCCGATGGGTCACCGAACGGCTCGCCGTACAGACGCGGGATCGCCTTGGCCGCGACGATGCCGTCGGCGACGTCGACGCGCAGCTCGGTGTGATCGGTGCCGATCGCCTGGGCCACCGCGGCCGCGTGCATCGACTCGTCGTGACTTCGTTCGTCGAACGCGGCGGTGAACGTGCGCGTGGCGCCGCGGCGTGCGGCGAAGGCGGCCACGACGGTCGAGTCGACACCGCCGGACAGGAACACGCCGACCGGCACGTCGGCCACCGTCCGGATCGCGACCGCGTCGCCGATCGCCGCGAACAGGGCGTCGTCGCCGACCTCGACCGGTTCCCGGACTGCCCGTTCCGTGCGGCCGGTGCGGACCGCCCCGTCGCGCCGGTAACGACGCGACTCACCGGCCTCGAGCTTGGTCACGCCGTCGTCGATCGTGAGCGGCGCCGGCACGTAGCCGAGGAGGAGGTAGGCGTTGAGTGCGGCGGGGTCGATCGCGCCGCGGAAGCCGGAGGCGGCCCGCACGGCACCGATCTCGCTGGCGAACACCACACGGTCCGGTCCCTCCCAGACGTAGAGCGGCTTCTCGCCGACCGGATCGCGCGCGAGCCACAGCTCGCGTTCCCGCCGGTCCCACAGCGCCAACCCGTACATGGCGTTGAGCTGGGCGAGCGCGGCCTCGACGCCGTCGCGGGCGACGAGCTCGAGCAAAACCTCGGTGTCACTGTTGCCCCGGAACCGAGCTCCGCGCCCCTCGAGTCGGGTTCGTAGGTCGCGGTAGCCGTAGACCTCGCCGTTGAAGGAAATGACCCAGCGGCCGTCGGCCGAGACCATCGGCTGCGCACCGGTCGGCGACAGGTCGACGACCGCGAGGCGCCGGTGGCCGAGCCCGATGCCCGTCTCGTCATCGGTCCAGGTGCCCTCGCCGTCCGGCCCGCGGTGAGCCAGCGGTGGCAGCATCCGAGCGAGCTCGTGGGTGAGCTCGTCGGCCGACGTCCGCTGGTCGACCAGCAGTCCCGCGATCCCGCACATCCCCGCGGAGCCTACGGGCGGGCGGGTCGGCCGGCCGCCAGGGCTTCGTAGCGCAGCTGGAGGTGGGCGGCCGCATTCGCGATGTCGAAGGCACCCGCGCGTTCGGCCGCGCGCCGGGCGAGCCCGGACCGCCGTTCGGCGTCGGCGGCGAGGTCGACGATCGCGGCGGCCAACAGGTCGGGTCGGGACGGCGGTACGAGCACGCCGTCGCGCCCGTCGACGACGACCTCGGGCACGCCACCCACATCCGTCGCGACCGGCGGAACCCCGAGCGCCATCGCCTCGAGCAGCGCGATCGGCAGCCCTTCGTGGATGGAGGCAAGGACGAAGATGTCGGCGCCGGCGACCACGGCCGCGGGATCCGGATGGAAGCCGAGCATCCGGAACCGGTCGCCGAGCGGGGTCCGGGCCAGTTCGGCGCGCAGCTGCTCCTCGAGTGGGCCCTGGCCGATCGTCACGAACCGGAGCCGCGGTTCGGCTGCCGTCGCGATCGTCGCGGCCGCGAACAGTGAGGGGTAGTCCTTATGGTCTCGCAGGTTGGCAACCGTGACGGCGAGGACGTCGCCCTCGACCAGCCCGAGGGCTTCGCGGGCCGCGGCCCGTCCAGATCCGCGACGTGCCAGCGAGGCCAGCGGCACGCCGTGCAGGACGGTCTCCATGCGCTCCCCGAACCGGCCCGCGGAGCGAACCACCTGATCCGACACCGCAAAGGTGCCGTCCTCCAGGAACTGGGTCGCGGCATTCGCCCAGCGGGTGGCGGCACCGTACGAGGGCCAAACGTTGTGCTCGGTCGACACGATGATCGGCCGGTGCCGCATGGCTCGCAGCGTCAGCCGGGCGACGGCAGCGACGGCCGGGGAGTGCAGGTGCACGACGTCGGCCTGCAGGGTCCGGACCAGCTTTCGCAGCCGTACCGGCCAGCGGGGATCGGCCATCCCCATCCGGCCGCTGATGAGGTGGGTCGCCACGCCTATCTCTTCCAGTTCGCGGACGAGGTGCCGCTTCCAGGGCAGGAGGTAGGCCACGTCGACGGACCCCTCGCGCCTCGGTCGGGCGCCGGCGAGGGAGACGAGCAGCCGTTCGGCGCCGCCGGGTCCGAGCCCTTTGATGACGTGCAGGACACGGGTGCCGGACCCGCCACACGGGGTCACAGGCGCTCGATGTCGGGCGCCCGGTCGGGCTGCATATGCCTCGATTTTACGGCTGCTCGAGTTGAACGCGATGTCCGACTCCCGGCGAAGCGCTTGCCGGCCCGAACAGCACCCACAAGGAGCGCACAGGAGGGTTTGCCACTGTTGTGCGTGGCGTTGGCGGGCGTCACGCACAGTAGTATCGTGCACTCGGAACGGAGACCGAGTTCGTGGGGACGGGGACGCCGGCGCGCACACGATCCGGAGCCCGTCTCACGGGGTCGGAACGCGGTGAGTTGGAGGGCGAGCCCTGAGTCTTGACGATGTGCTCCGCGCCGTTCGGCGGCGGTGGCGGCTTGCGGCCGGGATCTTCCTGCTCGCCTGTATCGGAGTTGGCGTGTTCGTGTTCACGCGCGAGCGCGACAAGCCTCCCGTTCGCTACCGCGCGATCGTGACGGTCCAGATCGCGGCAGCTTCCTCGACGCCCAAAGAAAGCGGCGGGGGGAAAAAGGCGACCACGACGACCGCGCCCGTGGTCACGACCAGCGGCGTCGGCAAGCTTGCCACTTCCGCGCCGGTTCGCGCGGCGGCGCTGCGCGGCGCGCATGTCGCCCCGACGATCAAGACGATCGGCTTCCGTGCGAACGTCCTGGCGGGTGATCAATACGTCACGCTGGCGGTTACCGCACCGACGCGCGTGCTGGCGAGCACGGTCGCCACGAGCTGGGGGAAAGCATTCGCGACCGCTCGCAAGAAGGCCGCGCACGATAACGTCCTGGCCCAACAGCGGCAGCTCCACCAGCAGGCCTTGCTCCTGCACGACGAGCTCCTCGCGGTCGACCTGAAGCTGGCGAAGCTGCTCCCCGGCATCTACGGCGGTGTCTTCCGGATCGATCGCGGGTTCGGAACGAGCGCGGCAAAACAGCCACCCTCGGCCAGCAGTTCCGGTGCGGGTGACGTCCCGAAGGTGCCGGACGGCGCGTCGACATATGTGCTGAACCTCGCCCTCGAGCGGCCCCAGCTCATCCAACAGATCACCGATGTCGGTACGAAAACCGCCGAGCTCACCCTGACGAATGTCACGCCGGACGCGTTCGCCAGAGTGCTGAACCAGACCCCCGCGCAGCTCGCAGTGAAGGGGCGTCCCGTCAAGATACCCGCGGCGGCCGGGCTCCTCGGCGGCCTGGCGCTCGGCCTCGCCGCCGCCGTCGCGGTCGATCGCCGTGATCGCCGTATTCGCGATCCGCGCGCCGCGGCAACGGCCTTCGGCGCACCGGTGCTGTCGCTCGTCCCCTGGACGAGCCGCAGCGATTACGTGATCCTCTCCGATCCGCTTTCGAACGCCGCCGAGGCCTATCGCGGTCTCGCGGCGACATCGATCGCGACCGACCGCCTGCCGAAGGCGATCATGGTGAGCACGCCTCACGGCGACGCGCACGAGGACGTCGCGGCCAACTACGCGGCCGCGCTCTCGCGATTTGGGTTGAAGGTCGCATTGATCGCGACGGGTCCCGACCAAGCCTGGTACGCAGAACGCTTCGACGGCGTGCACAACGGCGCCGCTCCCGACTCTTCAGATCACGACTCGTTGCGCGAGGGTGCCACCCGCGGCACATCGTCCGAACACGCGGGTTCGACGTTTCCGGAGTTGCTCGTCGCGGCGCACGCGGGAACGCTCAACGGTCATCTCTTCGATCAGATGGTGAGCGACGACCGCGCTCCCAATCTCGTCGTCGTGCCGCCGGCCGACGAGACTCCTGCGCACCTGCCGGTCGACGGGCTGCCACCGCTGCTGGAGGCCCTTGCCGATGCCGGCATCGACATCACCGTTGTCTCCGGACCGGCCCTGCTCGAAGACGCCGACGCGACGATCGTCGCGTGGGCGACCAGATGTGTCCTGTGGGCCATCGTCGAAGGCGAGATCACCTCGACCGAAGCCCGGGCCGCGGCGGCGCGCCTCGAGCTCGCCGGCGTCGTTCCGTTCGGCGTCGTGATGGTCGGCAATCGCCTGAACGGGATCTGATGCGGTGCGGGCGGCATCACGTCCGAGATGCGGCTCCGACGCCGCGAGCCGATGAGCCCCGAGCCGCCTGAT
>JAUZEM010000464.1 GCA_030839005.1 Actinomycetota bacterium
ATGTGTCGCACTGATGGCCGCGGTGGCCGCGATCACCGGTTGTTCGAGCAGCAGCAGGCCGGCCGCCACGCCGTCGTCGACCTCCGCGCCGACGCCGACTTCCGCCAAGCCGGGCGTGCCACCGCGCAGCGCCGGCGCGCGCGATCGCGTCGTCGTCCGCGGCGATGCCCTCCTCGATGGAAGGCCATTCGACAGCCGATTCGTCGGCGCCGTCGTTCTCAAGGCCGGCCTGGTCACGCCCTGCCAACACAACCTCCCGCCCGTCGCGAAGGGCCGCTACGAAATCACCGTCCTTGCCGAAACGGAGTCGAGCGGCTGCGGCGAGCCCGGCGCCCGGATCGTTCTGTGGACGTCCGCCCGTGACAAGATCCTGTTCAGCACGGACGCCATCGCGTGGCCCGGCAATGGAGGCGCCACGACCTTCGCAGCCCGTTATTCGAGCGCCGCGCCCGCCGGTGCCGCACCGACGACCGCGCAGTTCAACGGGGGCGTCTACGGGGCGGACGACCGGCCGCTCCCGCCCGGAACGCGGGTCGAAGCGTACGTTGGCAGCACGCGCTGCGGAGTGGCGTCGGTGCGGAGCTCGGTCGACTTCACCGGATACGTGCTGTCGGCCGTCGGGCCCGATTCGATCGCCGGATGCACTCGCGGCGCCACGCTGGCCTTCCGCATCAACGGTCTCCCGGCGGTGCACACCCGCGTCGTCAACACCCCGCCCGGTCAGCGAGAATCGCTCGACCTGATCCTGCAATAACCAACCGAGCTCAGCCGCCGTCGTGCGAACGTCCGAGCACTGCACCATTGCGCAGCACGGAAACCGGGCCGTCCTCGCTCACCGCGATCACGGTGGCGCGCGGGTCGTCGTAGCTGTAGCGGCGGCCGGAGGTGTGGCGCGTGCCGCCGAGTGCCTCGACGTTCTCCTCGGCGGCCATGCTCGGAACCAGCCGCACGCCGAGCCGGCGCAGCACCCCGTCGGCGTCGAAGACGGCGGCTCCGTCGATCTGGGCGAGCGCGTGTCGGAGTGGGGCGAGGTGAGAAGCCCGCCGGATCCGCAGGGGCGGCGGCGTCGGAAGGCGTTCCTCCACCGCGGGACCGGACTCGGCATCGGGGCGGTAGATGAGCAGCGAGCCGATGCCCCTCGATCCGAGGTCATGCACCGCGAACTCGAGCATCGCCTCGAGCACCTCGGGATCACCGTGGTCGGCGCTCGCGGTGACGGCGTCGATCCAACTGCTGACCGGTGGCTCGTGGTGCCAGCTGTACCCCTGCCGGCGCAGCACGCCGAAACTGCCGACGATCCGGACCGACCCGGTGGGATGGCGCTGAACGATCGTTGCATCGAGCACGCCGGCGAGGACCACGAGGTCACGCTCCGAACCCGCGGGTCGGTCGAACACGATCCACTCGTTCATGCCGTCCGTACGACGCAGGAGCCAGCTCGAAAGACCATCGGCGAAGCGCCGGGCCGCCGCGAGCGGCTGCTGATCCAAGGGACCACGAGTGACGTCGAGCTGCGCGCCGGACGCCCAACCGGCCGGGTCCGACATGGGCTCGAGGATGGTGCCGCCGCTCGCGATCCGCCCCTCGTGGACGGCCGGGCGGAGCGCATGGTCGATCTCCTGCACCAGCATCTCGCGGAAGGCCTCGGAACCCTCGGGCCGCAGGCCGCTTTCGTCGAGCTCCTCGGAGAGTCGTCGCAGGCGTCCGGCCGCAGCCTCGGGCATCGTGTCGGGACGCTAGCCATTGGGCAATCGTCGGATATGCCATCTGGCCGATGTTCGACGGGTCCGAGACCGCCAGGATTCGGCCATGGACCGATCAACACTCAACTTGGCAAACTCGCACGTGCCCGAACGCCTCGAATCCGGGCTCCCGACCGGAACGGTGACGTTCCTGCTCACGGACGTCGAGGGATCGACGAAGCTGTGGGAGGCGGGCGCCGACGAGACCGCGGCTTCGATCGCACGTCACTACGCGCTCCTCGACGCCGCGGTCGCGCTCCACGGCGGGGCCAGGCCGGTGGAACAAGGTGAGGGCGACAGCGTGGTGGCGGCCTTCTCGCGGGCGTCCGACGCGGTCGCCGCGGCGCTCGACGTGCAACGCGCGTTCGCGCAGGAGCTCTGGCCTGCGGGTGGCGAGGTACGCGTCCGGATGGCGCTCCACACCGGAGAGATTCGTCTGCGCAACGCCGGGAACTACTTCGGGCCGACGATCATCCGGTGCGCCCGGATGCGCACGATCGGTCATGGCGGCCAGACGCTGATCTCCGACGCGACGCGCGATCTCGTCGTCGACGCGCTTCCCGCCGACGCCGAACTGCGCGATCTGGGGCTGCATCGATTGAAGGACTTGGGACGGGCCGAGCGCATCTGGCAGTTGGTGCATCCCGAGCTTCCTCACGAGTTCCCGCCGTTGCGGTCGCTCGGGGCGCTGCCGACGAACCTGCCCGCTCAGGTTTCGAGCTTCGTCGGCCGAGAGGCCGAGATCGCCTCGGTCCGTCAGGCCGTCCGAGAGCACCGCTTGGTGACGCTCACCGGCACCGGCGGCTGCGGCAAGACCCGGCTCGCGTTGCACGCCGCCGCCGACGAGCTCGACGTTTTCCCCGACGGCGTGTGGTGCGCAGAGCTGGCCGCGGTGGGCCACGGCCGCGACATCTCCCAGGCCGTGGCCGGTTTGTTCGGCGTACGTGAAGAATTCGGTCGTCCGCTCATCGACACGCTGACGGAGCAGTTGCGCGATCTCGACGCACTGCTCGTCGTCGACAACTGCGAGCAAGTACTCGACGCGGCGGCTCGAATGATCGAATCGCTGCTCCACGCGTGTCCGCGGCTTCGCGTGCTGGCGACGAGCCGCGAGCCGCTCGGTGTCGCGGGCGAGATCGCGTGGCGAGTGCCCTCGCTCGAGCCGTCGACCGCGGTCGCGTTGTTCGTGGAACGCGCGCAACAAGCGCGGCCCGGATTCGTGCCGGACGCCGAAACGTTGGCGGCGATCGAACAGATCGCGGACCGTCTCGACGGGATCCCGCTCGCGCTCGAGCTCGCCGGAGCCCGGGTGCGCA
Source organism: Actinomycetota bacterium (assembly GCA_030839005.1). Classification (GTDB taxonomy): domain Bacteria; phylum Actinomycetota; class Acidimicrobiia; order IMCC26256; family PALSA-610; genus PALSA-610. The sequence continues at coordinate 3,059 of JAUZEM010000464.1, forward strand.
TGATGCATCCGACGCGCATCGCCGCCGCGCTCGACGACCGCTTTCGCTTGCTCACGGGCGGCAGCCGCACAGCAATGCCGCGTCAACAGACGCTCGAAGCTTCGATCGCGTGGAGCTACGAGCTGCTCGACGACGACGAGCGCGCGCTCGCACGCCGGCTCTCGGTCCTGCGCGGGTTCACGCTGGATGCGGCGGAGGCAGTTGGCTCCGCCGACGAGAACGACCGGTTCGGTGTGCTCGACGAGCTGGGGCGGCTCGTCGACAAGTCGTTGATTCACGTCGATCACGAAGGCTCCGATGCCCGCTACCGGATGCTCGAATCGGTGCGCCAATTCCTCCAGGCCCGGCTCGTCGAGGCGGGCGAGGCGGACGCGGTTCGCGAGCGACACTTCGCGTACTTTCTCGCGCTCGCCGAGCAGCTGGCGCCGCGGCTCGTCATGGCGCACGGGCCGATGCACCTCGCGCGGCTCGAGACCGACCACGACAATCTCGACACCGCGTTGGAGTGGGGCGACGCC
>JAUZEM010000001.1 GCA_030839005.1 Actinomycetota bacterium
CGCTTCACCGCTTCGCTCTGCGAGTGCACGACCATGCCGTCGGTGACGGGTGTGGTGCACGCCGGCGGGAAGCCGCGACCGCCTTCGATCTCGACGAGGCACATCCGGCACATCCCGACCGGCGCCATACGTTCGTGCCAGCAAAAACGCGGGATGTAGATGCCGTGCTCCTGCGCGGCCTTGATCACGAGCTCGCCGGGTTCCGCCTCGAACGTCACACCGTCGACCGTGACGGTCACGGTCGAGGGTGTCTTGCGTGCATCGGGTTCGGCGGTCGTCACGCGTGCACTCCGGCATCGTTGCGGAGGCGCTCGAGCACCTCGTCGCGGAAGAACTTGTTCAGGCTGGCGATACAGCTCACCGCCGACGGACCGAGCGGGCAGATCGTGGTCTGTACGAACGGGGCGTTCACGAGGCCGGGCGAGATGTTGCCACCGGCATCGACGAGGAGGTCGAGGTCGTCGGGGCGTCCGAGGCCGTGGGACATGCGGTAGAGCACCTTCTCGATCCAGCCCGTGCCTTCCCGGCACGGCGTGCACTTGCCGCACGACTCGTGCGCGAAGAACTTGGCGAGCCGCCACGCGACGAGCACCGGATCGACGGTTTCGTCGAACACCATGATCGCCCCGGAGCCGAGCATCACGCCGAACGTTTGCTGGACGAAGTCCATGTCGAGCGGCGCGTCGAGATGCTCGTCGCTTCCCGTGAGCCATTGCGACGACGCGCCGCCCGGGATGAAGAACTTGATCTTGCGGTTGTCGCGCACGCCGCCCGCGAGGCCGTACAGCAGATCGCGGAACGTCATGCCCAGCTCGACCTCGTAGTTGCCGGGCTGGTTCACGTGGCCCGAGACGGAGAAGATGCGCGTGCCGGTCGAGCGGTTGACGCCGAGCTTCGCGTACTCCGCGCCGCCCAGTTGCATGATGTGGGGCACGGTCGCCAAGGTCTCGACGTTGTTCACGACGGTTGGCTTCGCGTACAGGCCGGCGATCGCGGGAAACGGGGGCCGGATCCGCGGCATGCCCTGCTGGCCTTCGAGCGACTCGAGCAGCGCGGTCTCCTCGCCGCAGATGTACGCGCCGGCGCCGCGGTGCACGACGATGTCGCAGTCGAACCCCGAGCCGAGGATGTTGCGGCCGAGGAACCCCTTCGTGCGCGCATCCTCGATGGCGCGCGTCAGCCGTTCGTAACCGAGCGCGAATTCTCCGCGAATGTAGACGTAGGCCACATTGCACTGCACCGCGTACGACGCGATCACGATTCCTTCGAGCAGCTGGTGTGGATCCCGCTCGAGGAGCATCCGGTCCTTGAATGTCGACGGCTCGCCTTCGTCGGCATTGACCACCAGGTAACGCGGGAAGGAGTCGGGCGGCAGGAACGACCACTTCTGCGCCGTCGGGAAGCCGGCACCACCCCGGCCCCGCAGGCCGGACAACTTCACCTGTTCCTGGACGTCGGCCGCGTCGGCTTTTGCGAGCACCGCACGCAGCACGTCGTACGCGCCCGACGCGAGCGCCCCGTCGATCGTCCACGAGTCGCCGGGACGATCGCGCAGCCGCTTCGTGACGATGCGTGTCTCGACGACACCGGACAGGTCGGTCACGTCAGGCAACGGTCGCTCCCGACACCGTACGCGCGCGGCGCGCGCCCGACCGGTAGCTCTCGACGATGTCCTCCGCCGAGTCCGGCGACACGCGCTCGTGGAATTCGTAGTTGACCTGGAGCGCGGGCGCGCCGTCGCACGCCGCGAGGCACTCGACCTCTTCGACCGTGACATCCGACTCGGAGGCGTAGCGCTCCTCGAGATGGTCGAGTACTTCGGGACCGCCGGTGACCAGGCACGTCACGTTCGTGCAGACCGACACGACGAGTTTCCCGCACGGACGCCGCTTGAGCATCGTGTAAAAGGAGCACGTTCCGAACACGTCGGCGGCCGTCGTCCCGGTGAGCTCGGCGATCTGCTCCATCGCCTCGGGCGACAGCCAACCGTGCTGGTCCTGCGCGAGGTGCGCGAGCGGCAGGATCGCCGACTTCGCCCGCGGGTAGCGCGCCAGGATCTCCTTCGACTTCGCAAGGTTCGGCTCGTCGAAGAAGCTCACCGATCCACCTCGCCCAAGATCGGGTCGATGCTCGACACGATCGCGACCGCGTCGGCGACGAGGCTGTCGGAGCCCATCGGACCGATCGACTGCAGGTTGTAGAACGAGGGTCCTCGTATGTGCATGCGAACGGGCTTACCCGAGCCGTCGCTGACCATGTAGCAGCCGATCTCGCCCCGGGGCGACTCGACCGCGACATAGGTCTCGCCCGCGGGGACCTTGAAACCTTCGGTGAACAGCTTGAAGTGGTGGATGAGCGCTTCCATCGACTCGTCGATACGCGACCGCGGCGGGGGCGTGAGTTTCTTGTCCTGCACGCGGTAGTCGCCGGCCGGCATCTTCTGCACGCATTGCCGCACGATCTTCGCCGACTCGAGGATCTCGAAGAGGCGAATGCGATAGCGGTCGTAGACATCGCCGTTCGTCGTATAGATCGTGTCGAAATCCACGTCGTCGTACGCGAGATAGGGCTGCGCCTTGCGCAGGTCCCAGGCGAAGCCGGTCGAGCGCAGGATCGGTCCGGTGATGCTGAGCTCCAGACACTCCTCGGTGGTGATGACACCGAGCCCCACGGTGCGCTCGAGCCAGATCGGGTTCTGCGTGAGCATCTCGTCGTAGTCGGCGACACCCGCGGCCACGAGGTCGCAGACGTCGAGCACGCGTTGCTCCCACCCGTCGGGCAGATCAGCCGCAACTCCGCCCGGCCGGATGTAGTTGCAGTTCATCCGCAACCCGGTGATGTACTCGAAGAGGCGCAGGACCTCCTCGCGCTCACGCCAGCCGTAGAGCAACATCGAGACCGCGCCCATGTCCATGCCGTTCGTCGCCTGGAACAGGAGATGCGACGACATGCGCGACAGCTCGCACATCATCATGCGGATCCACACCGCACGCGGCGGAACTTCGACGTCGAGTAGCCGCTCGACCGCCATCGAGTACACGAGCTCGTTGGCGAAGTTCGAGGCGTAGTCCATGCGGGTCACGTTCGTGGTGCCCTGCACGTAGGTCAGCTCCTCACCCGTCTTCTCCATGCCCGTGTGGAGATAGCCGATGACGGGCTTGATGCGCAGGACGTCCTCGCCGTCGAGCTCCATCATTAGCCGCAACACGCCGTGCGTCGACGGGTGCTGCGGACCCATGTTGATGATCATGGTGTCGCCGAGATCGTCCTGCGGCCACATCCCGCCGCCGGCGAGCACAACCTCGCGCGTCGTCGCGCGCAGCTCCTGCGCGCCCTCGTCGGTCTGGCGCTCGAGGCGCGCTTCCTCTTTGCTCCAGAAGTCAGTCACGAGATCTCATCGCGGGCTCGGGTCTCCCTTGAACGTCACGGGAACCCGCGCGGCAGCATCGTCCTTGCGCAGCGGGTGGCCGTGCCAGTCGTCGGGCATCAGGATGCGCGTCAGGTCGGGATGACCCTCGAACGTGATGCCGAACAAGTCGTACGACTCGCGCTCGGCGAAATTCGCGCCGGGATAGATCGGCGTGAGCGACGGGACCGTCGGATCGGCGGCGGGCACCTCGGCAACGATACGGATCCGGCGATTGCGCGCGTGCGACAAGAAGTTGACGACGACCTCGAACCGCTCGGGCACCACACCGTCGACGCTCACGCGCGACCCGTCGAGGAGATGGTCGACGACCACGGTGTCGACGAGCATCGTGAACTGCTCCTCGTCCCGCAACAACATGGCGACGTCCGCCATGACCGCCCGGTCGACGTAGACCACCGACTGCCCGTGACTCTCGACGAACACGGACCCCGCGAAGCGCGCGACGACCGCGGCCGCGACCTCGTCGGCTACCGGCGCCGAAACCGGCTCGTCGGCTACCGGCTCGCCGCCGCTCGCCCCGGGCTCGTGATCTTCTTCACGAGCGGTGTCGTCCGCCATTCCCGTCGCCTTGCTCGAGTGGTGGTCAGGAGGTCGAGAGCCCGGCAGGCTCGCGACCGAGGTCGATCCCCGCGCCGCCGGTCGGCGACGCCTCCCGCCGCTGCAGCAGCTCACCCGTGCGGATCTGCTCGTGCAACGTCAGGATGCCGTGCATCAAGGTCTCGGGCCCGGGCGGACAGCCCGGGACGTACACGTCGACCGGGACGATCTGGTCGACGCCCTGGACGATCGCGTAGTTGTTGAACATGCCGCCGCTGCTCGCGCACACGCCCATCGAGATGACCCACTTCGGCTCGACCATCTGGTCGTACACCTGCCGGAGCACCGGCGCCATCTTCTGCGAGACGCGTCCGGCGACGATCATCAGATCGGCTTGACGCGGGCTGGCGCGGAACACCTCCATGCCGAAGCGGGCAAGGTCGTAGTGCGCCGCGCCCGCCGCCATCATCTCGAGCGCGCAACATGCGAGACCGAAGGTCGCGGGGAACACCGAGTTGCGCCGGCCCCAGCGCACGACGTCTTCGAGTCGCGCGGTCGCGAAGTTGTGCGGGACCTGATCGAGACCCATCAGGCCGCCTCGACGTCGGGCCGCGCGTCCCCGACGGCGTCGGCGTCGTCGGCGTTCGGGTCGTACACCGCCGCGTCGGTGCGCAGCAGCGGTCCGGGCAGGCGTTCGAGCACGTCGCGCACCGGCCCCCACTCGAGCGCGCCGACCGACAGCAGGTACGCGAAGGGAACGAGCAGGACGAGCACGAACGCGGCCACTGCGAACAGGCCGAACGCGCCGAGGCCGCGGAACACGACCGCGAACGGATACAGGAACACGATCTCGACGTCGAGCACGATGAAGCTCATCGCGACGAGATAGAACTTGACGGGAAAGCGCTCCGCGGGCTCCTGCTCGGGCACGATCCCGCACTCGTACGGAGCCTGCTTGGCCGAGTTCGGACGCTGCGGTGCGAGCAACTGCGACACGATGAACGAGACCATCACGAACGCGATGACGAGGGCGGCCATCACCAGGATCGGGAGGTAGTCGCTCATTGCGCGAGACGCTACCCGACCGCCAACCGCCCGACCGCCCGACCGACCGAGCGAAGCGCCTGCACGCTGTACCGTTGGCCCGCGATGAGCGAGCCGACGCGCCCCATGCCGCCGCCGGCGCCCGGGACCCCATCGAAATACGTCGACTTCTTGTTGTACGCCTCGGCTGCGGTCACCTACACGACGCTGTCGATCTACAACAAATGGTTGCTCGACTGGATCGTCGGACCGCTCTGGCTGGTCGCCTGGGTGTGGGGCCTGCCCGCGCTGGTCAAGCTCGTCCGCCGTCAGCCGGTTCGGCCCCGACGAGACCCGTTCGAGGCTCGGGATTGAGCCGGTCGAGATGAGTTGGGCCGCCCACCAGTTCGAGATCTACGCGGTCGAGGCGCATCTCCCCAAGAAGATGGTCGGAAAGATCAGCTGGTTCGCGATCTTCTTCGGCGACTTCACCCCCGACTTCCTCGCGAAGTTCTGGGTCTACGGCTTCAATCTGAACGGTCACCACTACGGCGCGACGAAGCCCTACGAGTGGCACCGGGGCTGGCCGGGCATGGGCTTCGCCCACACGCTCTTCTTCGGCGCGATCGTGTGCCTCGGGATCTGGGCGTGGAAGCACAATCGGGCCTGGACGATCGGGTTCCTGCTCGGCTTCACCGCGCACGTCCTGACCGACGTCAACGACAGCATCGGCACCATGCTCCTGTTCCCGTTCTCGACGCTGAACTGGAGCCTCCACACGTGGGCGTACGCCGCGACGGTCAAGGGCGGCAAGTACCTCGACGCGGCCGCGTACTACAGCAGTCTCGGCTTCGCGATGGACCTGTTCTGGTTCTTCGTGGTTCTCGGCTCGTGGCGCGTCCTCACGCGGGAGTTCTGGCGCACGAGGGTCGTTCCGGCCGATCCGCACGTGTGGTCGTGGCTCGGGCAGTGGATCGACGAGCGGGGCCTGCTCGCGCTGTATCGCGGCGTCTTCTTTTACGGCGCCTGCCGGATGGTCGCGTGGGCGACCTGGGCGCATGTCGTCGCCCGGCCGGTCATCAACGGTGTGAAGCACAACGGATACCCGTTGGACCTCTCGTGGACCGGGCCCTGGTGGGTCCAGCGCGTCACGTTGCCGCACGTCACGCCGTGGATCGTGCTGCCGGTGACGCTGGTTCTGCTCGGCGCGGTCTACTTCGTCGCGAACACGCTCTGGGAACGTATGGAGAGCGGTAGCACCAAGGCGATCGCCTGGCGGAACGTCCGCCGGAACACCACCTGACGCGGGAACGCGAGCACCGTGTCGACCGCCTCCACCACTTCGTCACCCAGGACGTCCCTCGGGTCGAGCTCGAGGTCGCGCAGGAAGTTGACCGTGCGCATACCGACGGCGAGCGGATGCGGCTCGGGCAACACGCCCATCGCGACGAGCGCGTCCTCACACGGAGCCTTGAACAAGAACGCCACGAATCCAACACTCGCAACCACGACGTCGGCCTTGCTCACACACTGCGCGCACATGAGCTGCAGGTTACCCGTCGGCGCGTAGCAGTTCACGGGCATCGGCGGGCCAGTCGGTGACGACCCCTGCGAGGCCGGCCACCGAAACTTCGGCGAGACGAGCACGCTGCGCATCGAGATGCTGGTACCAGCAGTAGACCGCGAGGCCCCGCTCACCCGCGGCGGCGATGAACGCGGGCGTGACGACGTCTTCGTGGGCCGAGACCGCACGGGCCCCGATCGCGGCGGCGTCGGCGAGCAGCCGATCGTGGGCCGCGCGGTCGAACGTGTCGCGCAACAGCGCGACCTCGGCATCGGGCAGGGCGCGCACGAACGACCGGACGACCGGCATGTGCTGCGACCACAGCAATACCCGCTCGGCGCCACCCCCGGCCCGCACCGCGGCGAGCACGGCGTCGGCCGCCCCGGCGTCCTTGGTGTCGACGGCGAGCCGGACCCCCACCTCGCCGGCCACCTCGAGTGCGTCGGCGAGGGTGGGAACACCGAGCCGGGCCAGGTGCGCGTCGCGAACCCAGCTCACGGAAAGCGGCACGTGCTGCACGCGCAGGAGCCACGGATCGTGGAGGAGCACGGCGGTGCCGTCGCGGCTGCGGCGCGCGTCGACCTCGACGACGTCCGCGCCGCACCGGGCCGCGGTCGCGATGCCGTCGAGCGAGTTCTCGCGAGCATCGCGGGGAGCCGTTCGATGCGCGATGACGAGTGTGGTCACGGCTCCGGCGCGACCCGCACCAGCGCGGCCAGCGCGCGGTAAACGGCCTCCGCCGCTCCGAGCTCGTCGGGGCGCAGCAGGTTGGCCATGATCCGCAGCGCCCACTCCATGAGCGTGCGACTCTGCATTCCGACCCTGCTCAGCTCGCGCATCACCGCGGGGTTGCCGATGGCCCGCACGAACAGGCGGGCGAACTTGAAGTAGAGGCCGTACACCTCCTCGAGCCGGTCGTCGTAGGTCTG
>JAUZEM010000243.1 GCA_030839005.1 Actinomycetota bacterium
GTCGTACACGGGTTGCGACGACGCGCCGATCACGAACGATCCACCGTGGAACCAAACCAGCACGGGAAGGGGCTCGGCCTCTTCGCTCGTTTGGGGCGCCCAGACGTTCAGACTCAAACATGCGTGCTCGTCCGTCGCCCCCACCTTCATGCCGGGCACGATCTCTCCGAGCGGGCTGTCGAGTGTTTGGGGCGCAGCCGGACCGAAGCGAGACCCGTCCGTCTGATGAAGATCGAACGCGATCGGTTGCGGCGCGGCGAAGCGCGCCGCGGTCGCGTATGGAATGCCGAGCGAGGTCCGCACGCCGTCAGCCTACGAACCACGAGGATGCCTACGAAACAACCGGGATGAGCGTGCCCGTCGTCGGCTACCATTTCCCCAACGTGACCCCGAACAGGCGGAGCGTTTCGTGCCCGGCGCGGTGATCGTCGGTACCCAGTGGGGCGACGAGGGCAAGGGTCGGGTTACCGACTACCTCGCGAAGGAGTCGTCGATGTGTGTCCGCTATCAAGGCGGGCACAACGCGGGCCACACGCTCGTGGTCGACGGTGAGGTGTTCAAGCTGCAGCTCGTGCCCAGCGGCGTGCTCTATCCGTGGGTCATGCCGGTCATCGGCAACGGCGTCGTGGTCGACCCCGCGGTGCTCGTCGACGAGGTCGACATGCTCGAGAGCAAGGGCGTCAGTACGCGCCTCCTGCGGCTCTCGGGCAACGCCCACCTGATCATGCCGTACCACCAGGAGCTCGACCGGATGACCGAGCGGTATCTCGGCAAGAACAAGCTCGGAACGACGAAACGCGGCATCGGTCCCGCCTACGCCGACAAGGCGCTGCGCGTCGGGATACGGGTGCAGGACCTGCTCGACCCGAAGATCTTTCGAGAGAAGCTCGACCTCGCGCTTCGCGAGAAGAACGGCGTGCTGGCCAAGGTGTACAACCGGCTCCCGATCGACGCGAAGGAGCTCGCCGAGCGCTATCTCGCGATGGTCCCGCGCCTGGCGCCGATGATCGACGACACGGTGCATCTGGTGCACGAGGCGCTCGACGCGCAGCAATGGGTGCTGTTCGAGGGCGCGCAGGCGACGTACCTCGACCTCGACCACGGCACTTACCCGTTCGTCACGTCGAGCAACCCGATCGCGGGTGGTGTGTGTACCGGGGCCGGCGTCGGACCACTCGCGATCCAACGCGTGGTCGGCCTCGTGAAGGCGTACCAGACCAGGGTCGGCAGCGGACCGTTCCCCACCGAGCTGTTGGAAGGCGACGCGGTCGGTGATCTGCTCGTCGATCGCGGCGTGGAGTTCGGCACGAACACCGGTCGGCGGCGCCGTACCGGATGGCTCGACCTCGTGATGCTGAAGCACGCGGTGCGTCTCAACACGTGCACCGAGCTCGCGCTCACGAAGCTCGACGTCCTCTCCCCGTTCCCGGAATTGAAGGTGTGTGTCGGCTATGACGGCGAGGACGGCACGCGCTACGAGCATGTTCCCTATCACCAGTCGGTGTTGCACAAGGTTCGGCCGGTGTACGAGACGCTGCCCGGCTGGGAAGTCGAGATCGAGACGGCCGGTCGCCTCGAGGAGTTGCCGCCACGCGCGCGCGAATACGTGAAATTCGTCGAGGACTTCGTCGGTGTGCGCGTGAGCATCGTGGGGGTCGGTCCCGCGCGCGATCAGACGATCGTGCTTCCGCGCGCCGCGTGAGCACCCGAGTCCTCGTCGTCGGTGCCGGCGGGCGCGAGCATGCGCTCGCGTGGGGACTGGCACGCTCTTCGCTCGTCGACGAGGTGGTCTGCGCGCCGGGCAACCCAGGTATGGCGAGCATCGCCGAGTGCACGCCGGTCTCTGTCACGGATGCGGCGGCGGTCGTCGATCTCGCCGCCAAGCTCGACACGGATCTGGTGGTGGTCGGGCCCGAAGACCCGCTCGTCGCCGGGATTGTGGACGCGCTGGAGGGCGCCGGCCGGCTCGCGTTCGGGCCGACCGCGGCCGCGGCCCGACTCGAAGGTTCCAAGGCGTGGATGAAGGAGGTGCTCGTCGCGGCCGGCGTGCCCACCGCGCGCTTCGCGACCTTCCATGCCGGTCGGGAGACCGAAGCCTTTGCCTTCCTCGACACGTTGCCCGGCCTATATGTCGTCAAGACCGACGGGCTCGCAGCCGGCAAGGGCGTCGTCGTCACGGAGTCGATCACCGACGCGCGCGACGCGGTGCGGGCGTACCTCTCCGGCGCCGCGTTCGGTGACGCGGGTCGCACCTGCGTGATCGAAGAAGGTCTGACCGGTCCCGAGATCTCAGTGTTCGCGCTCTGCGACGGGCGTCGCGCGCAGGTGCTCGCGACCGCGCAGGATCACAAGCGCGCGTTCGACGGCGATACCGGTCCGAACACGGGTGGCATCGGCGCCTACTCCCCGGTGCCGTTCGTCGGAACCGACGTGGTCGACGAGATGATGGAGCGGGCGATCCGCCCAACCCTCGCCGAGCTCGACCGCCGCGGCGCGAACTATCGCGGCGTGCTGTACTGCGGGCTCATGCTCACGCCCGAGGGCCCGAAGGTGCTCGAGTACAACGTCCGGTTCGGAGATCCGGAGTGCCAGGTACTCGTACCGCGCCTCACGAGCGACCTCTTCGTACACCTGTCGGAATCGGCCTCGGGTGATCTCGAGACCCCCATCGAGTTCTCCGCCACATCGTGCGTCGGCGTCGTGCTCGCCGCCGAGGGCTACCCGCCCGCGCCGGACCGCAAGGGTGACGTCATCACCGGCATCGACCGGGCCGGGCAATACGAGGGCGTCGTCGTGTTCCACTCGGGGACCGCGCACGACGACCAGGGGCGGGTCGTGACCAATGGCGGCCGCGTGCTCACGGTCACCGCCGTCGGCGCCGACGTGGCGCGGGCGCGCGACCGGGCCTACGCGGCCGCGACCGAGATCTCGTGGCCCGGAGTCCACTACCGTCGCGACATCGGCGCCCAGGCCCTCTCGTGATCCCCCGCTACTCGCTGCCCGAGATCTCCGCGCTGTTCACCGACGAGGCGCGCTTCGGCGCGTGGCTCGAGGTCGAAGTGCTCGCGGTCGAGGCGTGGGCGCGCCTCGGCGTCATTTCTCAGAGCGACGCGCGCGCGGTGCGCGAGCGTGCGAGCTTCGACGTCGCCGCGATCCACGAGCGTGAGAAGATCACCGACCACGACGTCGCCGCGTTCGTCGACGTGGTGCAGGAGCGGGTCGGTCCGCCCGCGGGTGCGTGGGTGCATTACGGCCTGACGTCGAGCGACGTTGTCGACACCGCGCTCGCGCTCCAGATGACGCGCGCCGTCGATCTGCTCGCGAGCGCGGCGGCCCAGCTCGAGGACGCGATCGCGAAGCGGGCGCACGAGTTCCGCGACACGCCGATGGTCGGTCGCACACACGGCATACACGCCGAGCCGACGACGTTCGGCGCCAAGCTCGCGCTGTGGGCGATGCAGGTGCGGCGCGATCGCGAACGGCTGGTGCGGGCCCGCACGACGATCGCGGTCGGCAAGCTCTCCGGGGCGGTGGGGACCTATTCGAATGTCGATCCCGCAGTCGAGCGTTATGTCTGCGAGCAACTCGGCTTGCAGCCGGTCCCCGCGACCCAGGTCCTGCCCCGCGACCGCCACGCCGAGGTCATGTACACGTGCGCGTCGATCGGTGCGAGCGTCGAATCATTCGCGCTCGAGATCCGGCACTTGCAACGCACGGAGGTGCGGGAGGCGGAGGAGCCGTTCCGCGAGGGCGAGCAAAAGGGCTCGAGCGCGATGCCGCACAAGCGCAACCCCGTCAAGTCGGAGCAGCTGACCGGCCTCGCCCGGGTGTTGCGCGCCAACGTGCAGGCCGCGCTCGAAGACGTGGCGCTCTGGCACGAGCGCGACATCTCGCACTCGTCGGTCGAGCGCATCATCGTGCCCGACTCGCTCGTGCTCGCCTACTACGTGCTCGTGACGTTCCGGCAGGTCATCGAAGGGTTGCGCGTGTATCCGGAACGCATGCTGCGCAACCTCGAGGCGTCGTTCGGGCTGGTGTTCAGCCAGCCGGTCCTGCTCGCGCTCATCGAATCGGGGCGAACGCGCGACGACGCCTACCGCATGGTGCAGCGCAACGCGATGCGGGCCTGGCAGGAGGAGCGGTCCTTTCGGGACCTGCTTGCCGCCGACCCGGAGGTGAGCGCCACGCTCGACGCGCCGCGCCTCGACGCCTGCTTCGACTTGAAGCGCGCCCTCGCGAACATCAATCGGGTGTTCGACGCGCTCGACGACATGGGAGAGCTGCGGGCGTGAACGACGGCGGGTTGCCGCACCTCTACTCCGGCAAGGTGCGCGAGCTGTTCGAGGTCGGCATGGATGCGCTGCTCATGGTCGCGAGCGATCGCATCTCGGTGTTCGACGTCGTACTTCCCGACCTCATCCCCGACAAGGGCCGCGTGCTCACCGCGCTGTCGAACTTCTGGTTCGATCGCACTCGCGACATCGTCGCGAACCACGTGATCTCCAGCGATCCCACCGACTTCCCGGAGATCGCACGAGACGTCGCGGGCCGGGCGACCCTGGTGCGTGCGGCGCGGCCGATCCGCCTCGAGTGCGTGGTGCGCGGCTATGTGTTCGGAGGCGGTTGGAACGAGTACCAGGCGAAAGGGACGGTCGGCGGGTTCGCGGTGCCACCGGGCCTGCAGCAGGCCGAAAAGCTGCCACAGGCGCTCTTCACGCCGACGACCAAGGCCGAGACCGGCCACGATCTGCCGCTTACGGCGAGCGAGGCTGCCGAGCTCGTCGGCGCCGACGTGTACGAAAAGCTGAGGGACCTTTCTCTGCGCCTGTACGAGCTCGGCGCGCGCCACGCGGAGAGCTGCGGACTGATCCTCGCCGATACGAAGTTCGAGTTCGGCGAGCGCGACGGCGACGTCATCGTCATCGACGAGATGATGACGCCCGACTCGTCGCGCTACTGGCCGCGGGACAAGTACCGGCCCGGAACCGCGCCCCCGTCGTTCGACAAGCAGTACGTGCGGGATTTCATGGACTCGACGGGCTGGACGCACGAGCCGCCCGCGCCCCGAATGCCCGCCGAGGTGATCGCCAACACGCGCGCGAAGTACGTCGAGGCGTACGAGCTGGTGACCGACAACGCGTTCTCCGATTGGTACGGAAACGACGATTAAGGGAGGAAGCGATCGGTAGCATCGGGACATGCCCGCGTTCCACGCACACGTCGAGGTCACGCACCTCCCCGGGATCGCCGATCCGGCCGGCGCGACCGTCGAGCGGGCACTACCGGCGCTCGGCTACACGAACGTCGCACAAGTGCACATCGGCAAGACCATCCGCCTCGTGGTAGATGCCCCGGACGCCGAGAGCGCACGTGAACAGGTCACGGAGATGTGCGAGCGGCTGCTCGCGAACCCGGTGATCGAGGCCTACGAGGTCGTCATCTCGTGACCGCGCGCGTCGGCGTCGTTCGCTTCCCGGGCACGAACTGCGAGCTCGACGTGCAATACGCGGTCGAACAGCTGGGCGGTCGCGCCGAGCTGCTGTGGCACGGCGACGACTCGACGAAGGGGGTCGACGCGATCGTCGTTCCCGGCGGGTTCGCGCACGGCGACTACCTGCGCACCGGCGCGATCGCACGCTTTTCTCCCGTGATGCACGCGGTCGGGGATTTTTCTCGCACCGGCGGCCCGGTGGTCGGCATCTGCAACGGCTTCCAGGTGCTGTGCGAGGCGCGCCTGTTGCCGGGCGCGTTGCAGAAGAATGCCGGCCTCAAGTTCTTGTGCGAGACGGTCGCGCTGCGCGTCGAGACGACGTCGACCGCGCTGACCAGCGAGGCGCGCGTCGGCGACGTGCTTCGCATACCGATCAACCATTTCGAGGGCAATTACTCGTGCGACGAACGCACGCTGGCCGAACTGCGGGCCGAAGAACGGGTCGTCGTCCGCTACGTCGACAACCCCAACGGCAGCCTCGACGACATCGCCGGCATCTGCAACGCGACCGGCAACGTCGTCGGCCTGATGCCGCATCCCGAACGCGCGTCCGACGCGCTGCTCGGGTCGAGCGACGGTCTCGTGCTGCTGAAAAGTCTGCTCGCGGCCGCGACGAGTCGCGCGACAATGCTCGTGTGACGTACGCCTTCGGCGATACGGATCTGGCACGGGAACGACTGAGGCTGGTCGCCGACACGTTCGAAGCCCCGACGCGCACGCTGTTGCGCGCCCTCCCGGCCGGTGTCTATCGCTACGTCATCGACATGGGTTGCGGTCCGGGCTTCACGACCGCGCTGCTGCGCGAGGCGATTCCACACAGCTTCTTGACCGGTATCGATTCCTCACCGGCGATGATCGCCGAAGCGCGCGAACGCGTTCCCGACGCGCACTTCGCGGTCGCCGACGTGACAGCAGAGTTGACCCTGCCCGCGCACCTGATCTACGCACGCCTGCTGCTCGGCCATCTACCCGACCCGCGATCCGCGCTCGCGCGCTGGGCGCGTGCATTGCGCGCCGGTGGCCTCGTCGTCTGTGAGGAACCGGTGCGCTATCGGTGCAACGATCCCCTGTTCGCGCGTTACGAGGAGGTCGTCACCGCGGTCGTCGCGGCGCGTGGCGCCACGTTGTGGGCCGGACCCGCGCTCGATGACGATCCGCCGATGTGCGGGCGTGCGCTCGACCGCGTGGTCGAGCATCCGGTGCCCGCGGCACGCGCGGCCGCGATGTTCTGGCGCAACGCGACGACCTGGGGTGGTGACCGCGACCTCGTCGACGCGATGCGCG
>JAUZEM010000065.1 GCA_030839005.1 Actinomycetota bacterium
CCCCGGCCGGTCAGCGACCGGAACTCGCGCGCGGCAGGGAGCGCGCCGTGCGTGCGCGCCGCGGTGACGATCGCTTTCGCGAGCGGGTGTTCGCTGTCGGACTCGGCGGCACCGGCCAGCATCAGCAGCTCGTCGTCGGCGCCGGCAGAGGCCGCGATACCGGTCACGGCGTGTTCGCCTCGGGTGAGCGTGCCGGTCTTGTCGAACAGGACCGCGTCGATGCTGCGCATCCGTTCGAGGGCGAGTCGGTCCTTCACGAGGATGCCGGCGCGGGCGCTCACCGCCGTCGAGATCGCGATCACGAGCGGGATCGCCAACCCGAGCGCGTGCGGGCAGGCGATGACGAGCACGGTGACCGTTGACTCGACGGCGCTGTGCGTGTCGCCCAGCAGCATCCAGATCACGAAGGTCACGACGGCGGATGCGGTCGCGACGTAGAACAGAAATGCGGCGGCTCGGTCGGCGAGTGCCTGGGCCCGCGAGCGTGACGCCTGCGCTTCGGAGACGAGGCGTTGAATACCGGCGAGGGCGGTGGCGTCGCCGACGGCGGTGACGCGCACCCGGATCGCCGAGTCCGTGGATACGGTGCCGGCTACAACCTGGTCGCTTGGGTGCTTGGGTACGGGTCGTGATTCGCCGGTCACCATCGACTCGTCGAGCTCGGCTTCGCCGTCGACGATCACGCCGTCGGCCGGAACGCGCGCACCGGAACGCACGAGCACGACATCGCCGGTCCGCAGCGCATCGACGTCGACCACCTCGACGTCGCCCGAGCTCGTGACCCGCTCGGCGTCGTCCGGCAACAGCGCGGCCAGCGCGGCGAGCGCGCCCTGAGCCTGACCGATCGCCTTCATTTCGAGCCAATGGCCGAGCAACATGACGTCGATCAACAGCGCGAGCTCCCACCAGAAGTCGAGATCGAAGCTCCCGACGTGGAAGCTCGTGGCGAGGCTCGCGACGAACGCGACGGTGATCGCGAGACCGATCAACAGCATCATCCCCGGCTGGTGGGCCCGCACCTCGCCGACCGCTCCCTTGAGGAAGGGTGCGCCGCCGTAGAAAAAGACGATCGTGCCGAACAGGGGCGAGATCCAACCGGTACCCGGCGGGCGCGTATAACCGACCAGGTCGGCAAACATGGCGCTGAACGCCACGACCGGGACCGACAGCAGCAGGCACCACCAGAACCGGTCGCGGAACTGCGCGACATGATCCGTGTGTGCGGCATGAGCCGTCGACGTGTGCTGTGCGTGCGGCCGTTCGTGGTGATCGACGCCGCGGCTTTGCATCACGACCTCCAACCTGTCGCGACCCCACCCTATTGCCGCGATGGTCGGCTTACACGGGTGCCGCTCCGACGCGTTCATGGTTGCGGTCCGGCGGTCCTTGCGCCGGATACTCGATGATGGTTTCGAGCACGCGCGTTCGGCTTCTCCGGAACGCTGCCATTCCGCGACGTCTTGAGGCTCGCGTCGGCAAACATCTCCGTTCGCCTTCCCACCGCGAGCCGTCCGTTGAGCTCCGATGCCGTCGTGGTCGTACTCGAAGCAGAGGAAGCGGGCGGTCTCACACCCGACGACTTCTCAGAAGCCCACGCGGTCAGGGCGATGACCATTGACATCGCAATGCTGATCCAGAAAGCAGGTCCTCGTTCTTCGAGTTTGTATCGCCTCGACTCGATAAGCACGCTGCTTTGAGCGGGTCGGCTATGGCCGGTACCGTTGGCACGACGCACTCGGCAGCACGCGCGGTACTGCTTCCGAACCCAGGAGTCGTTGCGCTGCGGGTCGGCTCGATCGAGGCGACTGGGACCGTCATGGCGTGGATGTAGCTGTGCTTGGCGCGATCCCGATGGCCGCGAAGAGCTTCGCCGTCTGTGGATCCTTGAGGTCGTAGGTCTGGTCCCAACGACTGATCTTGTCGTGGGAAACGGTGACGATGAGTGTTCCGATCGCGCGTTGAACGCCATCGGGCAATGAGGGTGACCGCAAGGACGAGGAGGCTGTGACGATGCCACGAGATTCGCGTGGCGCGTCGATGCCGATCGTCGTCTGCGATGCGACGGCGCGGCTCCAATGATCGCGGATCAGGTCGCGACCGATGCACGGGTTGCATCCGCCGAGCGTCGTTACGAGCACGGCATCTGGCGTGAACAACGCTATGGCTGAGGAGACGTCGCCGCGATTGAAGGCTTGGATCTCGGCCTGTACGAGATCGAGTGGCGTCGGGCTGACTGAATCCGTAACCGGCCGCGCCAACGCAGTCGTGGGCGTGGACGCTGCGCGACCGGCAGGCTTCGCGCTCGAGCCGCCGCACGCGGACGCGACAACAGCCAGCGCGATTGGAATCGCGATGAAAGATACAGGCCTCACTGATTTCCCCCTGGAACGGACGCGAAATGCGTAGTCACGGACTCGTGGTGAATGAACCGATGAAATGGAATGTGAAAACTTGGTTCCCGTTCGGCGCCAACTTCGTCACGCCCATGGTGATGGTCTTGCCTCGGGCGCCGGCGAAGCGTCCCGTCCCGCCGGTGATGGTCTCCGTCGTTTTGATCGTCGCGGCGGTAGGTGAGTCGGCGACCACGCCTCCGACGACGTCGGACGTGAGGATGTCGCCATTCGGGCCCGTGATGGTTTGCTTCGCTGCCCAGCGCTCGAAGGCGGTGAACGTCCCGCTTTGGTGATAGGTACCGCGACCCAGCCCGGTCACGGTAACCGGCCCGTTCAGCGTCCATGTGCTCGACTTCGGCGCGTCCCTCAGCAGCCGGGCTGACCCGGTGCCGTCCAACCGTTGTGGCGTCGCGGCGCGCGTCGTGGTAGTCGGTGCTGGCTTGCCGGCCGCTCGGGCATTTGAACTCCCGCATGCCGATAGCCCAGCTGTGAGCACAACGGCCGTCGTGATC
>JAUZEM010000074.1 GCA_030839005.1 Actinomycetota bacterium
GAGCTTTGGTCGCCGAAGTCGTTCAGACGCCCGCGGCGACGACGATCGCGTCGGTCAGGAAGCCGGCAACGATTCCGATGAGGAGCCCGTACGCAAAGAGATCCATGCGTCGATGCTTCGCGGCGACGGCCGTCAGCTGGATGACGACATAGAGGATCGATCCGGCCGCGAGCGAGAGGAACACGACCGACAGCGCCTCCGACGTGAACGCGTGTCCGACGGCCGTGCCGACAAACGTCGGCGCACCGCCGATCGCGCCCATCGCGAGCAGAAATCCCCAGCTCGGCACGAGGCGCCGGCCGTCGTCCGTGACTTCACCCGCCAGCGGCGCGACGATGCCGAAACCTTCGGTGGCGTTGTGCAGCGCGAAGCCGATCACCAACAGCGTCGCGAGGGCGATCTCGCTCTTCGCCGCGGCCTGCCCGATCGCCAGACCTTCCGCGAAGTTGTGGAGTCCGATCCCGACCGCGATCAACAGCGCGAGTTGACGAGCGGGAGACCAGGTTGCGAGTCCTTGGCGCGGGGGAGCGAGCGTGAGGGTTCCGCTGCTCGCCGTCGACGGGAGTGATCCGGGCGACGGCGGCCCTTCCAGCGCGTCGATGACGCTTGCCTCGGCCAGCCGCGTCTTTCGAGCCATCCAGTGTTCGTACGCAATCATCGAGAGCAAGCCCACGGCCAGGGATCCGACGAACAAGAGGCCGTAGCCGGTCGCCCGTGGCAGGCCGCCATCGCCGTTGTGGAAGTCGGAGAGCGCGGTGTCGATGGGTTCCCACGCGGCCGAGAGCACGTCCCACACGAGAAAGATCAGGATCCCGACCGCGACCGCGTTGAGCATGATGCGCAGGTTCGGAACCGGGCGCTTCAGCCGCGCGATCGGCAGGCCCAGCAGGATGGTTACGCCGGCGATGAAGCCGAGCAGCAAGGTTTTCTCGAGGCTCATCCCACACCTTGTAGCGACTCAGGCCCGAGCGACTCAGGGCAACCTTACCTTAGTTGGACCTACGGGGCGTAGGTCCAGTCCGGTCGCTTGCTCATTTGCCGGGTATCGAGGACGGCCGCACCGTCGACGATGTCGACGAGCTTCGGTACGACGGCGCGATGCGGGCGCGTGCACTCGCCGCGGAGATGCGCCTCGAAGTCGTCCGGGAACGTGCGCAGGATGCTCCCGATCATCTGCTGCTCCTCGACGGGCAGGAAGCAGCGATTGCCGTCCGCAACAACCGACAGCCAATGGTTGAGGCTTTCGAGACTCGCGTCGGTGCCGCGCCCGGCCGCGATGTCGTCGAGGGCGCTGGTGATGGCGCCGGTGCCGAGCTTGCACGGCGGACATTGCCCGCACGATTCGACGTACAAGAAGCGGGAGAGGACGCAGGCAACGTCGACCATGCACGCGGTGTCGTCGTACACGATGAAGCCCGCGGCGCCGAGACCGCTTCCGGCGGCGGCGAACGCCTCGAAGGCGAGCGGGATATCGAGCTGATCGATTGTGAGCGGCGCGTTCGTCACGCCGGAGAACACCGCGCGAACGGCGCGCCCGGGTAATGGTGCACCGAACAAATCCAGGACGTCGCGCAACGCCGTGCCGCACGTCACCTCGACGACGCCCGCGCGCGCAACGTCTCCGACGACGGTGCACACGACCGTGCCCGGTGATTCGGGCGTGCCGACGGATCGGTACCAATCGGCGCCGTTCGCCAGTACGTGGGCGACGTTCGCCAATGTCTCCACGTTGTTGACCGCCGTCGGATTCGACTCGTGTCCGCGCGTATGACCGGCCTCGGGTTCGTGCGCCTGCCAGCCCAGCTGCGGCGCGGTCGCGAAGAGACCGTGCACGTACGGCGGAAGCCAGCGCGGCAACGGCTCGTTGCCTTCGATGACCTCGAGCAGCGCCTTCTCCTCGCCGAAGAGGTACTCCTCGGGGCCCGCGACGATTCCGACTGACAGGTCTCCGACCAGGCCCGCGCGCTCCATCTCGGTGACAGCCGCGGTGACGCGTTCGCGCTCCGGTCCGAAGCTCGCCTTCAACGCGATGAACACCTCGGGCGCTTCGAGCGTCAGCGCGGCTATCGCCAGACCCTCGATGACCTGATACGGATTCGCGCGCAGGATCGCGCGGTCTTTGAACGTGCCCGGCTCACCCTCGGCTGCGTTGCACACGGCGTACCGGTGCCGGCCGGCTGCGTTTCGCACCGTGCGCCACTTCGTGCTGATGGGAAAGCCCGCGCCGCCGCGACCGCGCAAGCCGGACCGTTCCAGTTCGGCAATGGTCGCCTCCGGTCCGAGCTCCTTCGCCCGGCTCAGGCCCTGACCGCCGCCGCCCGCGAGCCATTCGTCGAGCGATGCAACGCGTTCGCGGGGAAGGACGATCTCGAATCGACCCATGACGCCATCCTTCCATGTCGTACTCCGCGCCTATCCGGTCGCGGAGCGCGCGATGTGCCCGTACGAGTCATCCGGTCAAACGGCGCGAGATCGCCGGGCCCGGTTGCGTTCGCACCAGACCGGGTATCCCCTTCCGGTCCACGCAGGACAACCCGCGCAACTACAAGGGAGAGAGTCATGAGCGAGAAGCAGAGCGGCCCGCGCGCAGCAGTCGAAGGCGTGGCGGAAGACGTCAAGGGCAAGGCGAAAGAAGTCGCCGGCATCGTCACCGGCAACGAGGAACGCCAGGCGGAAGGTAAGGCCCAGCAGGACAAGGCCGCCGCGCAGCGCGAGGTCGCGGATAAGGAAGCGCAGGCCGAGAAGGCTCGCGCCGAAGCCCAGGCGCACGACCTCGAGGAGCGGTCGCACCAGAAGTGACGTCGCACCAGAAGTGACGTCACCGCGCTGCGCCTGATACGCGGCGCAGGCGGTAGAGGCAGACGACAAGAAAGCGCGCCGAACTTTCGGCGCGCTTTCTTGCGCCCGCGTCTCCCCTTGCGTAGGCGCCTCTGAGTCGGCACTGGAAGGGTCCCGATGCGAGATCTACGCTCCCCACGATGACGCGGGCAGTCGCACGCGGCAACGAGGTGGTGCGTGAAGCGGGGGAGTCGGTATGAGGAAGAAGGAATACATCGAAGTGCTGAGC